>JAPLUJ010000157.1:0-5547 GCA_026397695.1 Verrucomicrobiota bacterium
TGGCGGAAAAAAATGCTGGATTGCTTCACCAATCATGTCCCAACCCGGTTTGTCTCCTTCGATCAGGAATATAAAATCATCCGCAAGAACGACGGCGTGGAGTGTTGGGTCCACGGCATGGGGAAATTGGAATTCAATGACCGGCATCAACCGGTCAGAATGATAGGAACCATTCAGGACATCACCCGGCGGAAGCAGGCCGAAGACGTGCAGGCCAGACAACTGGATGAACTGCGGCGCTGGCAAATCGCAACGCTCGGGCGAGAGGGCCGGATCGGCGAACTCAAACGCGAGGTCAACGCCCTGGCCGCCCGCCTCGGCGAGATGCCGCCTTACGCCACAACCGAGGAACTCGAACGACAAAGTGTGCCGCCGACCTCATCCCTCAATCACATCAGCGGATGCGAACAAGCGGAATCCTATCAAGAAATCACCAGTGCGGCACTGCGGATTCTCAACGAACCGGGAGATCTGCGCCAGACCATCCGGCGTGTGCTCGCCGCTTTGCAGGAGTGCATCGGGATCGATGCCGTGGGTCTGCGCCTGCAGGACGGGGAGGACTATCCGTATTTCTGTCAGTTGGGATTCCCCGAGGATTTCCTCGCGACGCAAAACACGCTTTTGGCTCATGCCCCGGATGGCAGTGTGTGCCGGGACTGCAACGACAAACCCTGTCTGGAATGCTTCTGCGGATCGGTCATTTCCGGTAAGATCGATTGCTACAGTTCGTTATTCACGCGCGGCGGCAGCTTCTGGACCAATGATTTCTTCGCCTTGCTTGACCTGCCGGCCGACCATGATCTGCGGCAGAATCCGCGCAACCTATGTGTGGATCACGGGTATGCATCCGTGGCACTCGTGCCCATCCGCGCCAATGATCAGATCATCGGCCTGCTGCAACTCAACCACCGCAGTCCGGGGCGTTTTTCCTCCCACGCGGTGGAACAACTTGAAGACATCGCAACGTACATCGGCCAGGCACTCATGCGCAAGCAGGCGGAAGAGCAGGTCTGCATGCGGCTGGATGAAAGCAACCAGGCCCGGCTTTCCCTGTTAGGCATCATCGAGGACGAAATCCGCGTCAAGGCGGAACTCCGGAAAACCAACCGCAACCTTGAGGAAACCAACCAGCGTGCCAACCAGATGGCCAATAGGGCCGAACTGGCCAACATCGCCAAAAGCGAGTTTGTCGCCAACATGAGTCATGAAATCCGGACCCCCATGAACGGGGTCATCGGCATGATCGGACTGTTGCTCGATACGGAACTCGACGACGAACAACGGAACTATGCCGAAATCGCCCAGGCCAGCGGCGAATCCATGCTCAGCCTGATCAACGACATCCTCGACTTCTCCAAAATCGAGGCGCAGAAACTGGATCTTGAGACGTTGGATTTCGACTTGTCGGATATGCTGCGGGACGTGACCACGACCTTGGCCTTGCGCGCCCACCAAAAGGGCCTGGAACTGCTCTGCCGCGTGGATCAGGAGGTTCCCGAACTGTTGCGCGGCGACCCCGGCCGCCTGCGCCAGATTCTCACCAACCTCATGGACAATGCCATCAAGTTCACCCAATCCGGCGAGGTGGAAGTCCGCGTGGCGCTGTTGGAAGAGATGGATCATGAAGTGTTCCTGCGCTTCTCGGTTCATGATACCGGGCTTGGCATTCAACCGGACAAGATCGATCTGCTTTTTGACAAGTTCAGCCAGGTGGACTCTTCGACCACACGGCAATTCGGCGGTACCGGCCTGGGCTTGGCCATCTCCAAACATCTGGCCGAGTTGATGGGTGGCACGATCGGCGTGACGAGCACAACGGGCAAAGGCTCGGAGTTCTGGTTTACCACCCGCCTGGGCAGACAAGCACGGGAAACACCCGCGAAATCAACCGCATCCACCCATCTGCAAGGTGTGCGCGTGTTGATTGTGGACGATAACGCCACCCAGCGGGAAATCCTGACCACGTGTCTTGCCTCATGGGGGATGTGCCCGGTCGAGGCTCCCGATGCTACCGGAGCCCTGCAGAAAATCTATCAGACACTGGACGGGGCCGACCCCTTCCAACTCATGTTGATCGACATGCGGATGCCGGGCATGGACGGCGTGGCTCTGGGGCGTGCGATTCAAGCGGACGCCCGTCTGGCCGGCATCCGGAGAGTGCTTCTCACGTCCGTGGGGTGCTCGGACCATGCGCAGCAGATGCGGGAAATCGGCTTTGCGGCCTGTGTGAACAAGCCGATCTGGCACAAGGATCTGAAGATCATTCTGTCCCGGGTGCTGGAGGAACCGGGGGCCATCAAGCCAATGCCGCAGCCCATCGCCACCCCCCCCACAATTCGCGAGACGCTCAGCCCGTTCCAAGACCGCAAGTGGCGCGTCCTGCTGGCCGAGGACAACATCACCAACCAGCAGGTGGCGCTCAACATCCTGAAAAAACTCGGCTTGCGTGCCGACGCCGTGGCCAACGGCGAGGAAACCCTCATGGCGCTCGAAACCATCCCTTATGACCTGGTCATCATGGATGTGCACATGCCCGAGATGGATGGCTTGGAGGCGTCGTGCCACATCCGCAATCCCCTATCCGCCGTGATCAACCACCAGATCCCCATCATCGCCATGACCGCCAATGCCATGCAGGGCGACCGGGACAAATGCCTGCAGGCGGGCATGAACGATTATGTGTCCAAACCGGTATCACCCCAGTCACTGGCGGAGGTTTTGCGCAAATGGCTGCCCCATGAGCCTTCCGAAGACGGATCAGGGCGTGTTCACAGTGAAGCGGCGTCCATGACCCGGAAACCGTGAACAACCTCTAACGAAACAACCCATGAGAATCCTGATCGCCGAAGACGATGTCACGTCCCGCACGGTGCTGGCGCTCGTCTTGAAAAGGAATGGATATGAAGTGATGGAAACCCGCAACGGCCGCGAAGCGTGGCAGGCACTCCAACAACCGGACGCGCCCCAACTGGTCATTCTCGACTGGATGATGCCGGAGATGGACGGACCGACGATGCTGCGTCAGGCCCGCACCCTGCAAACCGACTGCCCGCCATATATCATCATGTTGACCGCCAAGTGCGATAAACCAGATGTCATCCGCGGACTGGACGCCGGAGCCAACGACTATGTGCCCAAACCGTTTGATCCCGAAGAACTCCTCGCCCGCGTGGAGGTCGGCCGGCGCGTGGTCGAAATGCAACTCCGCTTGCACTGCCAGCGGGCGAATGCGCAGCGCTTCCGCGTGGAAACCGGCCAGCGCATGAGTGAACTGCAGGATGCGCTGACCACCACGGGCGAGGAATTGCACCGGTCCCAGACGGAATTGCACGTTCTAACGGCACGCCTGCAGGCCTTGCGCGAAGAAGAACGCGCGAACATCTCCCGCGAACTGCACGCTGCGTTTGAGCAGCACTTCACCGCATTGCAGGACGATTTGACATCCATGGACCGCCATCTGCAGGCCTCCAAACCAGATCCCGCGCTGTTGCGCCAAACGATCATGGCCATGATGCCGCGAGTCGAGCACCTGATCCGGCAGATCCAGACAACCCAAACCTCGTTGCGACCGGGCGTTTTGTCCGAACTGGGGTTGGTACGGGCGATCCAATGGCAGGCGGAGGATACCGCCAAGCATACCGGCATGACTTTCATGTTGTCGCTGCCTGCCGAGGATGACCCATGGGATCAGAACCTCGCGCTGGCCTTGTTTCGAATTGTCCAGGAAGCCCTGACCAACGTGGTCCGGCACGCCCGCGCAACGCATGTGGAAATCCGCTTGGACCACGCCGACAGCAAGCTGGAACTGGTCGTTCATGACAACGGCCGCGGCTTCCCGCCGGCCTTGCTCGTCGGATCCAAAACCCTCGGCTTGCTCGGCATGCGCGAACGCATAGGTGCGTTTGGCGGCACCGTGGAATTCCTGAACGAACCCGGCACAGGCGCCACCGTGCGCGTGCGCTGCTCCTCCCAAGACCCGGAGCCCACGGAACCCACCTGATCATCCTTCTGCCGAAGGGCACATGGCGGGCACCTGATGATGGATACACGGAATGATCCACATGCGTCGATAATGGCGCAACCCGCACTGTCAAGTAAACCAATCCGTCAAGAAAAATTAATTTTTTTCTTGACGCGCATGGGTTTTGGGAGATACTCGGCAGCGTCAAGTGCATGCTTGGCTGTCAGCCGCTAGAACCGTTACTGCGAATTTACCATCAGACCCGTCCCGTTGCGTAACATGAACGGCTTGAAAGCCAGCAGGAGATCAACCCCATGGAACAAAGATTGCGGAGTGCTGCGGGCGGAATGTTATTCTCAATGAATCGCAGGATGAAGCATCCCGCGATCATGAAGGAACCAAGTCCACCCATCTTGGTTTCATGGCCGGTTGCGATCGTGGTGGTGGCTGTCGTGTATGCCATGGTAGCCAAGGCGGCGATTCATGTGGCGGTGCTTCCCAGCAACATCTCGCCGGTTTTCCCGGATGTGGGAATCGCGCTTGCCGCCGTGTTGATTTTCGGCCGTATCGCCCTATTCGGGGTTTGGCTGGGCTCTTTTGCGATCAATGTCATCTCGTTTTTCCAAGATTGGCTTCGGCACCATCGCTTTTGCCAGCTCAGGATCATTCCTGGTGCATCGTTTCTGCAAGGATGAAGGCACCTCGCATAGCGGCAAGAACGTGTTGCTGCTGATCACCTTCGGTGCGGTCCTCTGTTGCATGCTCAGTCCCACGTTCGGGGCGCTCGGCCTGTCACTCGGCGGGTTTATCCCTTGGGAGCAATTCAATAGTTCCTGGATCACCCTGTTCTCGGGTGATGCCGCCGGGGCCATCGTGGTGATTCCCTTGATTATCGCGTGGTATTTCAAACATTCCCACCAAGAAAAAACCTGGATCATGATGGAAATGGCGGTGCTCGGAGTAGTGACGCTGTTGCTGTGCATTTTCATCCTTTTCCAACAGTACGCACACTTTGAATATTGCCTCATCCCGATATCACTATGGGGGGCCTTTCGTTTCGGCATGCGCGGTGCCTTGGCGGCGGCCGCCGTCATGGGAACTTGCGCCATGATCGGCAGCGGGCAGAATGGCAGCCCGTTTGCCGGGAACCCGGAGGATGATACCCTCAAGCTTCTGTACATATTCATGGGCGTGACCATCATCGCCTTTCTCTTTCTAACGGGAATACTCGCAGAACGCAAACGCGCCGGGGAGGCGCTGCTATTGACGCAGTTCTCTGTGGATCACGCCTCGGATGCGATCATGTGGATGACGCCTGACGCCCGCATCGTGAATGTCAACAATGCGGCGTGCCGCACTTTGGGATATAGCCGGAAGGAGTTGTTACAACTGACCATTTCGGACATTGACGTCGGCCACAACGCGGACAAGTGGCCGCAACACTTCAGCGATCTGCGACGATGCGGGTCACTGACGCGGGAATCCGAACACCGCACCCGGGACGGCCGCCTCATCCCCGTGGAAATAGTCGCCAATCATATCCAGTTCGGCAGCGAGCAGCGCAGTTGTACTATTGTGCGTGACAT
>JAPLUJ010000157.1:5599-6440 GCA_026397695.1 Verrucomicrobiota bacterium
CCGAACGCAAACGGGCGGAAATCTATCGCGACATGCGCAGCGAGATCCTGGAGATTCTCAACGAACCGGGTGAGTTCCGGCAATTGTTGCAGCGCGTTCTGACCCTCGTGAAGGAGCGCACCGGGGTCGCCGCCGCCGGTATTCGCCTGCAAGACGGGGAGGATTTCCCGTATTGCGTCCAGGACGGCTTCTCCAAGGATTTCCTGCAGACGGAAAACACGCTGGTCGAACGTGCGGCGGATGGGCGGGCGTGCCGGGACTGCAACGACAAGGTCCGCCTGGGATGCGCCTGCGGGTTGGTGATTTCCGGCCGCGCCCACCTTTCCAGCCCGCTGCTCACCCGCAGAGGCAGTTTCTGGACGCATGATTACTCTGCCTTGTTAGACCTGCCGCCCGACCAGGATCCCGTGGAGAATCCGCGCCACCAATGCATGTATCACGGGTATGCTTCCGTGGCACTCGTGCCCATCCGTACCAAGGATCAGATCGTCGGCCTGCTCCAACTCAACGATCACCGCAAAAACTTTTTCTCGCTCACCTCCATCGAGCAACTTGAAAGCATCACCGCGCATATCGGCCAGGCCATCATCCGCAGTCAAACGGAGATGCGGCCCGGATCAAGGCGGAGCTCCAGACGACCAACCACAGCCTTGAAGAAACCACTCTCCGCGCCAACCAAATGGCCCAGCGAGCCGAGTTGGCCAACATCGCCAAGAGCGAGTTTTTGGCCAACATGAGTCATGAAATCCGCACCCCCATGAACGGAGTGATTGGCATGAACGGATTGCTGCTCGACACGGACCTCAACGACGAGCAGCGGAGTTATGCCGAGATCGTGCGT
>JAPLUJ010000089.1 GCA_026397695.1 Verrucomicrobiota bacterium
CGTTATGTCCCCCCCCCGGTGCGGTCTGCGACCGGGCCACTGCCGGCATCCGGCGGGCCGGTGTCGATGTCGCGGCTGATGCGTGAGGTGAATCTGAAGACGGACATGGTGCGGAGCGGGACGCACGGACGCAAGGTGGTGCGCCCGATGGTGCCGCGCTACATCACGATTCACAGCACCGAGAACTACACCGCAGACGCGCGCCAACACGCACTGGCCCTCAAGCGTGGCGCGTTGCGTTCGCCCATCACCCGTGATGGCAACCGCATCGGCTATCTCATCTGGCACTTCACCGTGGACGATCATGTGGCCATCCAACACATGCCGACCAACGAGCAGGGCGAACACGCGGATTTCCACGGCCCGGGAAACCGCCTCTCCATTGCCATCGAAATGTGCGAAAACCGCGGCAGCAACCGCATGGCCACGCTCGAACGCACCGCCAAACTCACCGCCATCCTGATGCATAAAAAAGGCATCCCGCTGCGCAACGTGGTGCCCCACTATCATTGGCCGCGCCATGGGAAACACCCACCTAACAAGAATTGCCCGCATTTCCTCATGGATCACGGCCGGCCGGGTGCTCAATGGCGGGCTTTCCTCGGTCGCGTGAACTATTACTATCAACGCATCGATGCTTGAAGTGCCGACCACGGAACCCTCAAAGGATTTTGGCAATCCGGAAAACCTCGAGGCCATGGCGGCACCCACTGGGCGTTACGCCTGCCAGTGCTGCGGCAACTGCTGCAAATGGCCGGGCGATGTGCGCCTCGAGCACGACGAAATCGCGCCCATCGCCCGCTTCCTCGGGATGTCCGATGAGGACTTCATCCAGTGCTACACACGTCTGCGCTCGAATCGCCAAGGCCTCTCACTCATGGAAAAGGAAAACCACGAGTGCATCATGCTCGAGGGCAACACCTGCCGCATCCATCCCGTCAAACCCGAACAATGCCGCGGCTTTCCTAACAAGTGGAATTTTCCGGGCTGGCGCCAGGTCTGTTTGGCAACTCCCGAGCACAGAGCGGTACTGCGTGTGGTACAGCCGCAATGAAATGTGGCGTGGTGCCATGAGGATTAATCCGACGACCGAATCCCATGCTCATTCCGATGAAAGCAATCGCAGCATCAACCCCAGCCACCCGCGTGTGCCATCGCGGCTTTGCCTTGGTGGTGACGCTCTCGCTGATGATCCTGCTGACCGTCCTGGCGGTCGGGTTGCTGTCGCTCTCCGCGATCACGCTGCGGACTGTCGAGCGGGAGGCCGCCGCCGCAGTCGCGCGTGCCAATGCCCGTGTCGCGCTGATGATTGCGTTGGGGGAATTGCAGACCCAGCTCGGCCCCGACCGGCGGATCGCGCAGTTTGCGCATCCTGATGTGGTCGGCAGCGCGGCAACCGCCGGACGTTCGCGCTATCTGAGCGTGCACGACATGAACAAGAAGGATGGCGGGGTGTCCCCGCCATGGAATCGTCGCGCCACGGAATCCTTCAGGACTTGGTTGGTCTCGGGCGACAGCGCGGAAGTCACCAACCCATCCTTTCCCGGTGCCGCTACGCCGATGCACACCGTCCGGCTCACCTCGTCGAATGTCCCGGAGAAAGATTCCGTCAGCGTCCCTGTCACCCGGATCGGTCAAGCCACCGGTGACTTTGCCTGGTGGATCGACGATCTCGGTCAGAAGGCATCGCTGATTACGGCCAAGGCTGCGGATGAATCCCTGCGCCACGTCAATCCGGATCGTTTCCTGCTGAGCCACGCCCTCACCGACGGCAGCCTGTCGTGGTTTCCGGACGCGCCCGAGCACCCCGCACGGGACCGCCTGGTGAGCCGCGAGACCGCCGGGATTCTCGCCCCGGACCGGGCGCAGGTCAGCACCCTCGAACGCTGGTTGGGCGGCACCCACTTCGGCCTGCTTGCCGATCCACACAACGGCGGGCTCAAGAAGGATCTTTCCGCCGCGTTCGGGAGCGACCTTCGCACTCTCGTCGATGCCCTCGGAGAGCGCATTTTCCAGAGCGTCGATGGCGCTCCCACAGTCGACGATCCCGGCGGGCCGAAGTGGGCGCAGTTGCGCTCGTTCTATGAGCTGGCTGCCAGTTCTGGTGCGCTTCCTGTGCGTCCCCAAACCGACGAACAAATGGGCATTTATCCGGTCATCGCTGGCTTTGTCGAGATGTTCGGCGTTTCTAACACGGTCGGCTACAGTCCCGCCGCAGACCGCTATTTGGGGACGGATGGCTGGTATAACTACCAAGGTGGCACGACTCCCAACTACGTCATGACCGTGCACATGGCCCCGGTTTTGAAGCTGTGGAATCCCTATAACCGTCCGCTCGAAACCGCCGCCTACACCATCGTGGTGGGCAACAGCGATGCGCAGTATGTGGATGGTGTCCAGGCGGACGAGACGACTTTCTTCTGGGCCGACACACGCCCCTCGAATTTGCCCGCGGGGATGCGTTTCGAGCACCGCTACCACATTCCAAGCGTCAGTTTCGCACCAGGCGAGGTGAAGCTGTTTTCCCTCCACGAGAACACTTTCCTCGACATGTTCGGGGGGACATACATCCCGCAAACAGGACTCGCACTGGGCAAGAAAACCGACGTGGTCAACGCCGGCTTCATCCTTGGCGAACTCGGGGAAAGCCCGTTCACCGGACACTCGTTCTGGGACATGCATTGCACCTGGCCCGGGCTGAAGGCCGCCAATGCCGCAAACCTCAAATACGGCCACGGCCGCGCCTGCGAAAACGGCTATGTCTATTCCCCCGGCCGTGCCAGCGATGACGGCGGCGACGTGACAATCAACGATTCGAGGAGCAAAGATACCAAGGCCTACAGAATCAACGTCGGCAAGCTCGTCACCTGGAGTTTGCGGCTTTACAAAGGACGTGTTGCAAAGGGCGGTTATGAACGGCCACTGGTGTCTATCAAAAACATCAATACCGCCGATATAGCCCCTGCCAACACCATCAAGAACCACCCGAATATCCCGGAGTTGGACAACCCTGTGAGCGATCCGTATTTCGCCGGCAATCGCAACCTAGATGCCACTTGGGCGCGCCGGATCTCGCTGCGCTTTCTGCAGAACGAAGGCGATCATGACCCCGCGCTCTACAATGGTGATGGTGCCCAACGTCCGATCAAGGACATCAAGTGGCTGGCCGATTTCAATCCACGTTCGCCCACCATCGGGTGCTGGCCCGCCGAGTTTTCCAAGCGCCCGGACGCTTTTGACCCTTTTGCCCCTGTTTATCCCGGTGGTCCACTGCTGATCAACGGTGCCGCGGGCGGGAGCACTCTGGGATACGGACTCGCTACTCCGGGCAACTACCTGAGCGGCATCCTGATGAATCCCACCAATAAGGCCGCGCTCGAAATGAACAAGTTCATCGGCTACTCCGATGATGAGGGCGTCTCGCGCTGCGTCCTCTTCGAAATCCCCGATTTCGCATC
>JAPLUJ010000635.1 GCA_026397695.1 Verrucomicrobiota bacterium
TCTTGAATTCCGCGTGCAGCGGGCCGACCAGACCCAGGGCGACGGGGCGCTTGCTTCCGGTCCATCCGAGGTAATCCCAGAGGAAGCGCAGGGCGTCCTTGGTGGCTGCCGCCGCGTTTGGCATCGCCCGTTGGATTTCCTGAGCGTTCAGGCCGGCACCGGGCGCGTCCCTGGCGCAGCGCATCAGCGGTCGGATTGGTTCGACGGGTGGGTGGAAGTGATCCCCCCGGAATCGCGCACGCCGCCCTGCATGCCGCCCTTGCATCGGCGGCGGAAATCGTTTAGGAAGTCCGAAACAAATTTTTCATGGCCGCCGAATACACTGAAGACGACATCAAATCCCTGGACTGGCGCGAGCACATCCGCATGCGACCGGGCATGTATATTGGCAAGCTGGGCGACGGCTCATCGCCCGACGACGGTCTTTACATCCTGCTCAAGGAGGCGATCGATAACTCGATAGACGAGCACATCATGGGCTACGGCAAGGAGATCCGGGTGGAAATCGACGAGGAGGGGCGGGTGGATGTGCGGGATTTCGGGCGCGGCATTCCGTTAGGCAAACTCTTTGACTGCGCGGCGCAGATCAACACCGGCGCCAAGTTTGACAGCGAGGCATTCAAAAAAACCGTCGGACTCAACGGCGTCGGCATCAAGGCGGTCAACGCGCTTTCCGAATTCTTCGAGATCCAGGCATGGCGCGATGGAGAGACCAAGGCCCTCGAGTTTTCCCAAGGGAAACTCACCGTGGATATGAAACACCCGCGGCGTGACGCCGAATTGAACGGCACACGCCTCGCCTTCGAACTCGACCGCACGATTTTCTCGCCCAAGGCGAAATTCAAAGAGGCTTTCGTCGAGAAAATGTGCCGCTATTATTCCTATCTGAATCCGACCCTCACGGTGGTTTTCAACGGCAGGAAATTCCGTTCGAAGGACGGCTTGCTCGATTTGTTGCGCGAGGAAATGGAGAATGAGCCGCTCTATCCGCCGATCCATCTGGTCGGCAAGGATATCGAAATCGCCTTCACCCACAGCGCCGAGAGCAGCGAGGAATACTATACATTTGTCAATGGCCAGAACACGTCGCAGGGAGGCACCCATCTCGCCGCGTTCCGCGAGGCGCTGGTGCAGGTGATCCGCGGGTTTTACAAGAAGCAGCATGATCCGGCGGACATCCGTGCGGGCATCGAGGCGGCCGTGTGCGTGCGGATTGTCGAACCGGTGTTCGAGTCCCAGACCAAGACCAAATTGAGCTCGGCCACCACCGCGCCGGATGGCGAGTCGCTGCGCGCCTTCATCGGCAATTTCCTCAAACAAAACCTCGACAACTACCTGCACAAGAACCCGCAGGTGGCGGAGGCCATCGGCAAACGCATCCAAGCCGCCGAGCGCGAGCGCAAGGATCTCAAGGGCATCCAGAAACTCGCCCGCGAGCGGTCGAAGCAAGCGAAGGTCCATAACAAAAAGCTGCGCGACTGCCGGGTGCGCTTCGACAGCAAGCACAAGCGCCGAGAGGAATCCACGCTCTTCATCACCGAGGGCGACTCCGCCTCCGGTTCGATCACCAAGAGCCGCGACGTGGAAACCCAGGCGGTCTTTTCGCTGCGTGGCAAACCGCTCAACACCTTCGCCCTGCCGCGCAAAATCGTCTATGAAAACGAGGAGTTCGCGCTGCTCCAGGCCGCACTCAACATCGAGGACGGCATCGAATACCTCCGCTATAACAAGGTGGTCATCGCCACCGACGCCGACGTCGACGGCATGCACATCCGTTTGCTGTTGCTGACATTCTTCCTGCAGTTCTTTCCGGAAATGATCCGCGACGGACATTTGTATATCTTGCAAACCCCTTTGTTCCGGGTGCGCAACAAGAAGGAAACAATCTATTGTTATGATGATGACGAACGCCGCAAGGCGCTGGAAAAACTGGGCAAAACCGCCGAAATCACCCGCTTCAAGGGCCTCGGTGAAATCTCACCCGACGAGTTCGGCTTCATGATCGGCCCGGACATGCGCCTCGATCACGTGGAATACGAGGAAGGCAAGGGCGTCAAGGAATTGCTCGCGTTCTATATGGGCAAAAACACCCCTGACCGCCAGGATTATATCATCGAAAACCTCCGCGAGGACGTGGACAAACAGATGGCTTGAGAGTGGCGCATTGCGGGGTTGCATCCGGCAGGGATTTGTGCTGGACTGGATCCGCCATGAAAACCATCGTTGTTGCAGTCGATTTCTCAAACGCCACCCCCGGGGTGCTGAAAATGGCCAGTGAATGTCAGCGGCAGCGGCGGGACACCGCAGCCACGGGCCCGCAGGCAAAGTGTCGCTTGAAACTTCCAGCGCAGTCCTGCAAGCTGCGCGTGTGATTGCCAACATCCTTGCCGAACGCTACGCCTCGCCCGCCCTTCAAGCGATCTGGTCCGCCGAGGGGCGGATCGTCTTGGAACGCGAATTTTGGATTGCGGTGATGCAGGCGCAGCGCGAGCTCGGACTCGCTATTCCCACGGATGCTATCGCCGCTTATGAGAAGGTGAAGGATCAAGTGGACCTTGCCGCGATCATGGCGCGGGAAAAGATCACCCGCCATGATGTGAAGGCGCGTATCGAGGAATTCAACGGGCTGGCCGGTGCCGAGCACATCCACAAGGGCATGACCTCGCGCGATCTCACGGAAAATGTCGAGCAACTCCAGGTTTATCGGTCGCTCGTGATCGTCCGCGAAAAGACTATCGCCGCGCTGCGCCGGCTGCGCGAGCGCGCCGAACAATGGAGCGATCTCGTGCTCACCGCCCGCACCCACAACGTGGCCGCCCAACCAACCACGCTGGGCAAACGCGTGGCGATGTTCGGCGCGGAATTGTTAGGCGCGCTCGCGGCGCTGGATGCCGTGATTGCCAATTATGCGGTGCGCGGACTCAAGGGCGCGGTGGGCACCCAGATGGACCAGCTTTCCTTGTTCGATGGTGATCCCGCCAAAGTTGCCGCGCTGGAGCAGCGCGTGGTCGCCCATCTCGGCCTGCCCGCAGTGTGGACCAACGTCGGCCAGGTCTATCCGCGCTCGCTCGACTTCCGGGTGGTCGCCGTTCTAACCGACTTGTGCGCGGCCCCCTCGTCGTTCTGCAAGACGCTGCGCCTGATGGCCGGCCACGAGACCGCCAGCGAGGGATTCGCCCCGGGCCAAACCGGTTCCAGCGCGATGCCGCACAAGATGAACTCGCGTTCATGCGAACGGGTGAATGGCTTCCATGTGATTCTCAAAGGCTACCTCGCCATGGCGGCCGGCTTGGCCGGTGACCAATGGAACGAGGGCGATGTTTCGTGTTCGGTGGTGCGCCGCGTCATGCTGCCCGATGCGTTCTTCGCTGTCGATGGCATGTTCGAAACATTCCTAACAATTCTTGACCAGATGGATGCCCATGAGGCGGTGATCGCCGCCGAGACCGCCCGCTATCTGCCATTTCTGCTGACCACCACGATTCTGATGGAAGCGGTGAAAGCCGGGGTCGGCCGCGAAGCGGCGCACGCAGCGATCAAGCAACACGCCGTGGCCACCGTGAACGACTTGCGGAGCGGAACAATCGACCATAACAATCTGCTAGACCGCCTTGCGGCAGATGGCCGCCTCGGTCTCACCCGCGAAACCCTCGCCGCCATCCTCGCCTGCGGCGGTCACGAAAGCGGCGCGGCCAGGGCGCAGGTTGCCGCCTTCGCCGTTACCGTTAGAAAACTCGAGGCCGCGCATCCGCAGGCCGCCGCCTACGGGCCGGCGGAGATTTTGTGATTTGTGGCGGTGGTTGCCAACCTCCAAGCCGATGGAAGCATATTAGGCATGGCGGTTGGAAACCGCCGTCACGCGTCAGAAAGTCTTCCTGAGGTGCGAGGGCAGGATATTGAGTTGTTCGCGGTATTTGGCGACGGTGCGGCGGGCGACAGTGATGCCTTGCTTGGCGAGCGCTTTCATCAGGGCTTCATCGGAGCGCGGTTTGGTGGGGTTTTCCGCCGCAACCAATTGTTGGATCGCCTCGCGCACGCCGCTGTTGGAAACCTCCGCGCCATCCTCGGTCTGATAGCCCGTGGCGAAGAAGACCCGCATTTCCAGCAACCCTTGTGGTGTGAGGATATATTTACCGGCTACCGCCCGCGAAATAGTGGTGCCGTGCATGCCGAGTTCGTCGGCGATGTCGTTCATGGTCAGCGGACGCATGTGGCGTGCACCGTGCTTGAAAAATTCCGCTTGGTGTTCGATGAGTTTGTGAGCGATGGCAAGAATGGTTTCCTGGCGCAGCGAGATTGAGCGGATCAAGCTGCGGCCGTCGCGAATATTATCCCGCAGGAATTGCCGGGCTTTCGCCTCCAATCCGGTCTTGCCGATCATGTCCTTGTAGAAACCATTGATCCGCAGGTTGGGCAAATTCTCGCCGGTGAGCCGGGCTTCGAGATGGCCGTCGGCGTTGCGTTCGATGATCACATCCGGCAGGACGTAAGGATTTCCCGTGGGATCGAAATCACCCCCGGGATTGGGTGTTAGACGGCCGATCCGTGACGCGGCTTCGGTGATGCGCTCGACGCTGGTGCCCAGTGCTTTGGCGATTTGCGGTTGATGCTTGCGGGCGAGATCCTCGAGATGATCACGGACGATTTTATATTCCAGAGTGTTGGTGCCGCTGTCGCGTTCCAGTTGCAGGAGCAGCGATTCGGCAATGCCGGACGCGCCGATCCCGGCCGGGTCAAACGACTGGATCAGCTTGAGCGCGGCATTCATGTGCACCGCCGGGATATGGAGTCTGCTTCCCAAGTTCTCGACCGGAAGATCGAGAAAACCACGACTATCAAGGTTGCCCAGAATCACCTGCGCCGCCTCGTGCACTGCGGGCTCGACCATCGCAAGATCGAGTTGCTGCTGCAAATGCTGCTGCAGGGTTATCGGAGCGACGATTGAATCGTAGATCCGTTGGCGGCGTTCCTCGTCATCCTGCGTCCATGGCGCGGATTTCCCCTCAAGTATCGTCCGGTCGCGCCAGTCGTCGTCGGTTTCATTCAGCTTCACTAACGAATCCTCCGCGCCGGCATCCATCCCCTCATCAAGGGAAATGAATTCCGTCACGTCTTCGAGAACCGGATTCGTCTCCAGCGCCTGGCTGATGATTTGCCCGAGTTCCAGCGTGCCGGCTTGCAGGATCTCCAGACTCTTGCGCATCTGTGGCGCGAGCGTCTGCTGCTGCGTAAGGGTATGCTGTAGGGAAACGTTGGCCATGGCCGGCATCACAATGCCGGCCCCATGCTAGATGCAATACGCGCAATGAGAAGCAAAATGTGTGCCAGAAGATGGGATTATTAATTAGCGGAAATATGCCACGCCCGCTTCGCAGACCGGTTGGTATTTGGTACCGGGGATGTTTTTCGCGACGTGGGTGCCGACGCGTTCCGAGTGGGCCATTTTGCCGAAGACGCGTCCGCACGGGGAAGTGATGCCTTCGATGGCGGCGAGCGAGCCGTTCGGGTTGATGCGGATGTCCATCGACGGGACGCCGTTGGCATCGCAGTATTGGGTGGCGATCTGGCCGTTAGATGCGAGTTGCGCGATGTTGGTGGCGGCAGCGAAAAACTTTCCTTCGCCGTGGGAAATCGGCAGCGAGTGGATGTCTCCGATGTGGGTGTTAGCAAGCCACGGCGAGAGGGTGCTGACGACGCGGGTGTTCACATAACAGGAAACATGGCGGCCGATGTCGTTGTGGACGAGGGTCGGGCGGGACGCGGGAGCGTGAAGAGAACAGGCTGGAAGCCCGTTCTCCGAGACAGGCGGGACGCCTATCCTCCCGTAGGGCACGAGACCGGTTTTGATGAGGGCTTGGAAGCCGTTGCAGATGCCGAGGATCAGGCCGTCGCGGTTCTTGAGCAGATCCATGATGGCGTCGGCCACCCGCGGGCTGCGGATGATGGTGGCGATGAACTTGGCGGAACCATCCGGTTCGTCGCCGGCACTGAAGCCGCCGGGGAACATCAGGATTTGCGCGCGGCGGATCGCGGCCGCGAGCGTGGTGAGGGATTCCTCGATGTGACTGGATGTTAGATTGCGGAAGACGAGGATTTCCGCCGCAGCGCCGCCCTCGCGGAAGGCCTTGGCGGAGTCGTATTCGCTGTTGGTACCGGGGAAGGCGGGGATCACGACCTTCGGGCGGGTGGTTTTGTAGCGGGATACAATAGGACTTCTAGGACTTCTAGGACTTATAGGACCTATAGGCCGTATAGGACCTATAGGACCTATAGGACTTATAGGCCCTATGGGGTCTTGCGGGGAGAGTTCCGCCTTCGTCGGATAGACCGGTTCGAGGGTGGCGGTCCAGGCGGCCTGCAGTTCTGTTAGGGAGTAAGACTCGCCGTTGAAGGTGAGGACGGGCTCGGTGGAGGTGTGGCCGATGACCTGGGCGTTGAGCGAGGATGGCAGGGGGTCGGTGTGCTCGATGAGGAAGGCGCAGTGGCGTTCGGTGAAAAGATTGGGAGAGAGGGCTTGGCGGATGGAATCCGCCACCACGAAACCGATGCCATTGCCTAGAGCCATTTTGGCGAGGGCGGCGGCGAGCCCACCGCGACCGATGTGGTGGAGGGCGGAAATGATTCCTTGCGTGTTGAGTTGGTGGAGTTGTGCCGCGACCTGTTTGAGCGCATCGAAATCCGGCAGGTGGTCGGCATCACGCGGGATTTCTATCAGAGAGACGGTGGTGCCGGCTTGTTTGAACTCGGGCGACAGCGCGAGGCTGGCCATGCCGGGCGCAAGGGCGAAGGCCACGAGCGTGGGTGGGACGTCGAGCTCGTTGAAGGATCCCGACATCGAGTCCTTGCCGCCGATGGCGGCGAGGCGCAGCGAGTGCTGGGCGTGGAAGGCACCTAACAATGCAGCGAAGGGCAACCCCCAGCGCCGGGGGTCGGTGCCGAGTTTCGGAAAGTATTCCTGGAGCGTGAGACGAATGTCTGTTAGGCGGGCACCTGCGGCGACCGCCTTGCAGACCGCCACGGTCACGGCATAAACCGCGCCGTGAAAGGGTGATTTTTCTGATAGATAGGGATCGAATCCCCAGCTCATGTAGGTGCAGACATCGGTTTCCCCGACTAACAAAG
>JAPLUJ010000338.1:0-6534 GCA_026397695.1 Verrucomicrobiota bacterium
CGACGCCGCTTGCGAAAAGGTCATCGATGTGGTGGACGCCAAAGCCGACAAAAAGCGGGTGACCGAAATGGAAGGCAAGATCACCGACGCCTTGGCCGATTCCTGAAGCCACCGCCAAAAACCAAGAGGGGCACGGGCGGATCACCCGCGTTCTTTATTCGCATCCCCAAGAGGGGCACGGGCGGCCCGCCTAATACTGTCAGGTTAGCGGAGTGGCGCTTGCCAAGCGCCATGGAACGGCCGGGCGGCCTCCGGGCCGCACGATATAACAAGGGACTCCTCGAAAGGAGTCCCGCCATGTCATGGCGATTCGAAAATCGCCACTCCCATCAAAAAGCGCTTAACTGACAGTATTGGGCGGCCCGCCCACGCTCCTTGAGGCGGCCAATGGAAGCGCGATACCGCCCCGCCTGTGATCTCAATCGACCAGGTTATCGACGCGTTGGGCGAGTTCGATATCGAGATCGGTGACGCCGCCGGCATCGAGGGTAGTGAGTTTCAAGCTGATCTTGGTGTGGCGGATGGTGATTTCCGGGTGATGCTGCGCCTCTTCAGCGATTTCGGCCAGGTCGTTGACGAAATCGATGGCGTCATTGAACTCCTCGAACTCGATGGTCCGGGTGATCGCATTTTTTTCATGCTCCCACTCGGGGCATTTTTTCAACGCGGCGGTGAGGTCGTCGGTTTCCAGCAGATTGGACATGTTTTGAAGCGGAAAAATCTCCGGCGCAAGATTGCGGCGGAGCATTCGATATAGGCAAGCCCGATTCCGCAGTTTTTTGAAAATTTTCAATCCACAGGTTGCGCCTGCCGCATGATTGGCGTAGAATCGCCCCCATGAAAAGAATTCTCACGCTGTTGTCGCTCGGACTGATGCTTGCGTCCTGTGTTCCTTCCACCCCCCAAACGCGCATCCAGCAGGAGCCGCGGAAATTTGCCAACCTCAGCGCACGCCACAAGGCTCTCGTTCAGCAAGGGCAAATCACCCGCGGGATGACGCCAGATGCCGTGTATCTGGCATGGA
Source organism: Verrucomicrobiota bacterium (assembly GCA_026397695.1). Lineage (GTDB taxonomy): Bacteria > Verrucomicrobiota > Verrucomicrobiia > Verrucomicrobiales > Akkermansiaceae > Luteolibacter. Next base: position 1,025 of record JAPLUJ010000338.1, read on the forward strand.
ATGCTCCATCGAGATCCTTCCAAGGGTCCAAAGACGGCAATATGACCGAGCGTTGGGACTACGCCTCATCCTATCCGGTCCAAGTCACGAATTTTTACGGTTCCTATGGCTACGGTTACGGCGGCTACGGGCACCATGGTCACCACCGATACTCCGGCGTGGGCTTCGGCATCGGACCGGAAATCGCCTACGTCCCATATCGCATCGCCTCGGTCTGGTTTGTCAACAACCGGGTCGATGCCTGGGAACGGGCAAAATAATCCGGCTGTTTTCTGGTCCATTTCTTGCGTTTTCCATGATCGCTGCAATACTTCCGCCAATTCCACACACCATGCATTTCAAAACACCCCTGCTATTCGTCGCCGCACTTGCCACCGCAACCCTCATACCATCCTGTGCGAATCACCCGCTCGACTCCATGGTCGGCTTGGCCAGGTACCATGCCTATGACCTCCCGACCCAACTCCCGTCCAATCCTAACAACGTGCGCGTCAAGGTCTCGCTCAGCAAACAACGCGCCTACGTCATGGAGGGTTCCAAGATGCTGCTAGCCATGCCGGTCTCGGTCGGTACGCCGCAAACCCCCACTCACGCGGGCAGTTACACCATCTTCAACAAGGAGGCCAAACATCGCGCCAGCACCCACGGCTACGCCTACAGCGGCAACCAAGTGCAACAAACATTCCTCGCCAAAAAACCTGCCGGTTGGTCGTTCAAGGGCACGCCAATGCCCTACTGGTGCGAGTTCGCACCCAACTACGGATTCCACACCGGTTGGATCAAACACACGCCCTGCACCCACGGCTGCATCCGCATGCATGAAAACCTCTCACCCAAATTCTTCCGCCTCGTGAAAGTCGGAACCCCCGTCAACATCGCCTATTCCCAAGCGGAAGATGCCACCGCCGGCAATATCCCGCTGCCTCCGGACGCCGGCCCGCTGCCCGACTATCCCGGCTCCATGTATGTCGGCGACGGCTACTTCTCGCAGCACAAAACGCCGGTCTATCAGTAAACTTGCGGCATGCGGTGAAGCTTCACTTCACCCGATCATCAGGCGCAGTGCCAGGGCTGCTAGAGCGGCGCCGAATACCCCGTCGATCCAGCCGGCGGCGCATTCGTAACGCGCCCGCAACGGTCGCCATTGCAACAGCACCACCCACAGTGACCACAACCCGATACCCAGCCCCACCACCACCCCCCAGATGGCCATCGGCCACCAAGCCGGATGCGGATGATTGCCTGCGAGAAATGGCGCGCACACGGCTGCTAGAAACAACGGCACCTTCGGATTGAACAAATTGCACAGCAACCCGCGCACAAACGGCGGATGGGTACTCGCCTTGGCGGCGGGCTCATGGGGCAGACCGGTGCGCCATGCGACATACGCCGACATCAACAATCCGTAGGCCAGCCATAGCAGGTAAAACGCCGCCACCCATTGCAGCACCCACCGCAGCATGGGAAATTTCAGGAACGCCACCGCCACTCCGCCCACGGCGATGGTGGAATGCACGGCCAGACCACAGGTGATTCCGCTCGCCATTTCCACGCCCGCCTTGGAACCCTCGCGCAACGCCGTGCGCGTGAGCAATACCATGTCCGGCCCCGGACTGAACTGCCCGAGCACGATCAATCCAGCGAACATCCATAACTCGCTCGTCACTGTCACGGCCACCATCCAATACCCCCAACCCATAACATGCAACTGTCGAAGAACATCTTGCGGCGCTCATTGAGCGTCTGTTGGGGTCACCGTGGTGGTGGCGCGGGCTTGTGGACCGGCTTGCCAGCTTGCTGCCAGGCAAGGATGCCTCCTGCCAGATTGCGGACCTCGCTGAATCCGAGCTTGCCCAGGGCGCCGGCGGCTTCCGTGCTGCGCCGTCCGCTGCGGCAGTACACCAGCACGGGTTTGCGCAGATCGAGTTCCTTCGCAGCGCGGACGGCGAAATCCTTGTCGGTCCACGGAATCAAGGTGGCTTTGGCCAGATGGCCGTCAGCAAATTCCTCCGTGGTGCGTACGTCCAGAACCTGCACGGTCGGCGTGGCGGCCAACCACGAGTCCGCCTGCGCAGGAGACACGCTGGCCGGTTCCGCTGCATGGGCTGGCAAGACGCCCCCTGACAAACGTCCTGATATCAAGCAGGTTCTTGCGGTGTTGGCGCCGTGGACGTTCTATCAAAAAATGGATTCTTGGACGCACAACTGATTGGAATGCCAAAGATGTTATTGCATCCCGGAATCATGTCCAATTCCTGCGCCACGCGTCCTATGGAAAACATCACGCGGCTATCCACCCTGTGATCGGCGGCCACAGCGCAGGCCGATCCAATCGCAATGCCCACATCCACCGTATTCAAGGAACACGGCACATCGGGAAATTGTTGTTTCACCTCGCAGGATTCAAACCCGCAATAACCACAATGCAAGCCCTGCGTCTGTTGCGTGGTTCCAATAAGCACAATGGCTTCGGCATGCAGAATATTCAGCGCATCACGGGCAATAAAACCCAACCCGGTTTTCGCGCTGTATTCCAACATCGCCTTGGACAACATCCCGATGGTTTCGCCGGCAGCCAACACCACCTCGATGATGTCAACGCCTTTTCCCTTCGGAGCCGTCCGTGCGGCAGTCATCATTTCGTCAGCGACGCGCAGCAGGCGTTCGGTGCGTGTGGTGCGTTCGTTGGTTAGCATGTGGTTTGATTAATTTCGGTGGCATCATTGATTGCATGGGCGTTTTGTCCAGCGGAATCCGACACCTGCTCCGGCAGTTCAGCGCGCGAAGAGGATGCAGATGGGGCTGGGGGAGGGGACGGTGCTGGCGGGCGGTCCGGGTTCGCCGGTTTGCGGGTTAAGCGGCAGCACACTGATCGTGTTGGCATCCTGATGGGCACAGAGCAACCACTTGCCGCCGGGCGCGAGCTTGAAATGGCGCGGCTTTTTGCCGCCGCAGGGCGCGTGTTGCAGGAGCGTGAGGGCGCCGGATTTCACATCGCGGCGGAACACGGTGATCGAGTCGTGGCCGCGGTTGGATGCATAGGCAAAGCAACCGTCCGGGCTGACTTCGATCTCCGCCGTGGTGTTATTTCCGGCGAAATCCTTGGGCAGGGTCGGCACCGTGCCGAGGGCCATCAAGGTGCCGTCCTGATAGGAGGCGGCGAGCACCGTGTTGTCGAGTTCATTGATCACATAGGCATATTTCTCATCGGGGGAAAATGCCATGTGTCGGGGTCCCGCGCCGGGCGCGGTTGTGAGCGGCGGCAGGCACCCGCCGAGTTTCGAGGTCGCCGGATCGAATGGATAGACCAGCACCTTGTCGAGCCCGAGGTCCGGCACGCAAAGATGATGGTTGGACATGTCGAAATACACCCCATGGGCGTGGGGCCCGGCCTGGCGTGTTTGGTTAGGACCCGAGCCTTGGTTGGAAATGACCGACACCGTTGCCACTGGCGCTCCCTGATCATTGAGTCGCACGGTCGAGATGCGACCATCACTGTAATGCGCCACCGCCACGGTGCCGCCGGCAGGGTCCACCGCGAGGTGGCAGGCCCCCTTGCCGCCGGTGGAGGTTTCACCGAGGAATGTCAAGTGGTGGTCCGCCGCAATGGCGAAGGCGGCAACCGCGCTTGTGGCGTCCGCGTATGGTTTGTTAGGAGCGCCGACGGCATACAACACCGGCAACTTGGGATGCACAGCGAGAAACCCGGGACTTTGATATGCCGCGGCGAGATTGGGTTCGCTGAGTTTGCCGCTGACCGGATCGAAATCCGCGGCATAGATCCCCTTGCTGGTGGTGTTTTTGCCGGTGTTGGTGCCGATGAATACCGTGAGCGCAGGCAGGGATGTTGTTAGAACCAGCAGGCAGGCGGCGGATTTGAGGAGCATGGTTGGGGATCGGGTTGGATTGGATTCAAGCGTATTTGTTATTTCAGACACGGTCTGGAGCCGGAGGCTCCAGCCACTTTTCGCCATGCGCCATGCGCCGACCGGCATCTATCATACATCAAAACCGAAATGGCGTTTGGCGTTGCCGAAGCACACCGCGCGGATGAGCCCGGCGAGGGCCTCGAAGTCGTCCGGCAGTTCGCCGCGGTCGGCCTCGCAGCCGATGAGATTGCACAGGATGCGGCGGAAGTATTCATGACGTGTGAAGGACAGGAATGAGCGCGAGCCGGTGCTCATGCCGACGAAGCGCGACAGCAGGCCGGTGGCCGAGAGCGCGTCGATTTGGAGTTCCATGCCGTTTTTCTGGTCGAGGAACCACCAGCCTGAACCGAACTGGATTTTACCGGGGAATGTGCCATCCTGGAATGCGCCGGTGAGGCCCGCAAACAGATAGTTATCCCGCGGGTTGATGTTGTAGAGCACGAGTTTTGGCAGGGCTCCCGCACTGGCCAGCGCGTCCAAATAGGTCACCAGTGCGGCTCCTTGTTGGGTGTCGCCGATGGTGTCGAATCCGGTATCCGGGCCGAGTCGTGCGAACATGTTGCTGTTAGTGTTTCTGAAAGCGCCCAGATGGAGTTGTTTGGTCCAGCCTTTCGCGGCATCGAGTTGCCCGAAAAACACCATCAGATAAAACGCGAATTTTTCCTTTTCCTCCGGCGTCGCCGCGATGCCCGAGCGGGCATTGTCGAAAATCATCGCCGCTTCGGCATCCGAACAATGCAGCGCCGGCACCCGCTCCAGGCCATGATCGGACAAGCGCCCGCCCGCCGTGTGGAAATCGTCATGGCGTTTTTGCAACGCCGCCAGCAGATCACAAAAATGCGCGATGTGGGTATTGGCGATCGCCTCGAGTTTCGCCAGCCACGGAGCTAACAGATCCGGGCGGTCCACCAGCAACGCCTTGTCCGGCCGGAAGGTCGGCACCACGCGCGTGGTGAGATCCGAAGCGGCGATCGCCGCGTGGTCGTCCAGGGGATCCGCCGGATCATCCGTGGTGCCCACCACCCGGACGTCGAATTTCTTCAGCAATCCGTGGGTGGAAAAATCCGCTTCGGCTAGTTTCGCATTGGCCCGTTCCCAGATCTCGTCGGCGGTGTCCGGGCCGAGCAGGAGATCGATGCCGAAGTAGCGTTGCAGTTCGAGGTGTGTCCAATGGTGGACCGGGTTGCGCAGGGTGAAGGGAATGGTTTCCGCCCACGCTTGGAATTTCTCGCGGGTTGAGGAAGGACCGGTGATCAGGTCCTCGTCCACGCCGTTGGCGCGCATCAAGCGCCATTTGTAGTGGTCGCCGGCGAGCCAGATTTCCGCCAGATCGGCCCAGCGGTGGTTGCTGGCGATCTCGCGCGGCGACAGGTGGCAGTGGTAATCGATGATCGGCTGGTTTTTCGCCACCTCGTGGAAGAGGCGGCGTGCCATCGGGGAATACAGCAGGAAATGTTCGTCGGGGTAGCTCATTGCCCGCGCATCAAACCCCCGGAGCCGCAGGGTTCCAAGCGGGAAATTGCAGAAAATCGATTATTGCAGCGTGACATGGGATGTTCCACCTTGCGTCGCGTCGCCACC
>JAPLUJ010000338.1:6546-13385 GCA_026397695.1 Verrucomicrobiota bacterium
CCGCGCACCGTTCCATGCTCCCCACCGAATCGCTGCTTGCTGATTTTCCCATTCTCGACCAATCGATCCATGGTCGGCGGTTGATCTATCTGGACAACGCCGCCACCACCCAGAAACCGCAGGCCGTGCTGCAGGCGTCGCGGCATTACTACGAGACCATCAATGCCAACATCCACCGCGGCACCCAGCAACTCGCCCGCGCGGCGACGGCAGCCTTTGAAAACGCGCGCCAGACGGTGGCGGCGCACCTGCACGCGGCATCCACCGACGAGGTGATCTTCACCTCCGGCACCACCGGCGGCATCAATCTGGTGGCTAACATCCTCGCTCTATCAGGCCGCATCGGCGCGGGCGACGAGGTGCTTGTTTCCACGCTCGAGCATCATTCGAACATCGTTCCGTGGCAGATGCTGTGCCAGCGCACAGGTGCCACCCTCAGGGTGATTCCCTGCCACGACGATGGCACTCTCGATCAGGACGCCTTCCACGCGCTGCTTGGCGGACGCGTGAAAGTCCTCGCGCTGACGTGGATCTCCAACGCTTTTGGCACGGTCAATCCGGTGGTGGAAATGACCCGTGCGGCGCAGGCGGCGGGTGCGCTCGTGCTGATAGATGCCGCGCAGGCCATCGCGCATCTGCCTATCGATGTGCAGGCATTGGGGGCGGATTTCCTGGTGTTTTCCGGCCACAAGGTTTACGCGCCCACCGGCATCGGTGTGCTGTGGGGGCGCGCCTCGTGGCTCAACGAGCTGCCACCATGGCAGGGTGGGGGGGAAATGATCAAGGAAGTCACCTTCGATCACACAACCTACAACGACTTGCCATTCAAATATGAAGCCGGCACGCCTAACATCGAGGGGGCCATCGCCCTCGCCACCGCTCTGGACTATGTCAACGGCATCGGCATCGACGCCATCCACGCCCATGAAAACGCATTGATCCGGTCCGCGGCGGACGCGCTTGCCGGCATTTCCGGCATCCGGCTATTCGGTCCCGCAGGGCGCGCGGGTTCTTTATCGTATGCCATCGAGGGCCTCCATCACTACGACATCGGCACGATGCTGGATCACATGGGTGTGGCCGTGCGCACCGGCCATCATTGTTGCCAGCCGCTGATGGCACGCTTCGGCATGACCGGCACGGTGCGCGCCTCGTTCGCCCTGTACAACTCCCCGCAGGACGTCGAAGCCTTTGCGTGCGCCACCCAAAAAGCAGTCGCCATGCTGCGTTAGAAGCAGGCCGAATCTCCCACCCGTTTTTCTAACATAACATCATCACTCCAGCCATGAAAATCATCCTCGGCATCACCGGTTCGATCGCGGCCTACAAGGCGGCGGACCTCGCCTCCCGGTTAGTCAAACAGGACCACGAGGTGCATGTCGTGATGACCCGCGCCGCCACCGCGTTCATCACGCCGATCACCCTCCTCACGCTGACCCGCCAACCGGTGCTCGCGGCGCCCGAGGATGAAACACAATCGTGGAAACCCGGCCACATCGATCTGGCGGACCAGGCGGATCTATTCCTGGTGGCTCCGGCCACAGCCAACGTGATCGCTGCTTTCGCCCACGGCCTGGCACCCGATCCGTTGTCGTCGCTCTACCTCGCGCTGCCGCGCACCACCCCGGTGCTCATCGCCCCGGCCATGAATGGCAAAATGTGGTTGCACCCGGCAACCCGGCGCAACGTCGGCCAACTCCAACAAGACGGCTGCGCCTTCGTCGGCCCCGCCGAGGGCGGCCTCGCCTGCGGCTACGATGGCATCGGCCGCCTCGCCCCGCTCGAGGAGATCCTCGAACGCATCACCTCCATCTTTGCCGGCAAGACCTGCTGATAACTGCCTATCTAACACATTTGCAGCGTCCGAATTCCACAAACTTGCGGCGCATCATCAGCGTCTATTACCTGACGTAGCGGCGCATGACAGGTGCCCGACGAAATATCCGCCACGCCGGAGGCCCCCCATCGCGGAGGGTCGTAATTTTTTTTGTCCGTTTTTGTATTGCGCATCGGCCATTGATGTATTATGAATCCTCCATGCAAACGCTTGTATTGCGGATTCCGGTCACCTTGGCCAAAGAAATGGAAACCGAGGCACGGGAACTCGATGTCACGAAATCGGAAATCGCCCGCAGACGCTTGATCGCCGGAGGCCCCCAACGCCAGAACCTTGCTACGGGCTTTGACCTCATTGCCGATCTGATCGGAACCGTCGAAGATGGACCCTCCGACATGAGTGCCCGCACGAAGGATTATTTGAAATCGAAAGGCTATGGAAAGTCCCGTCGTTCTCGTTGATGCGTCCTTTCTTGTCGCCCTGTGGTGCAAGCGCGATCAAAACCACTCATGGGCCGTCCGTGAAGCCCGGCTCCATCCGCCTCCCTGGGTTGTTTGTGAATCCGTTCTCTCCGAGGCGGATCACCTGCTCGCACCCCATGGATGCGCCTCGCTGCGTCTTGCTTGCCGCCGTGGCGCATTGCGGATTGCGGCCATTGAAGGCGACGCTCTGCTGCCCGTTTTGGACTTGCTGGACAAGTATGCGGACGTGCCTATGAGCGTTGCCGACGCCTGCTTGGTCCGCCTCACTGAAACATTGCCAAATCCCCTCCTTCTAACGACCGATTCCGACTTCAAGACCTATCGCCGCCTCGGGCGACGCGTGATTCCGACCCGCATGCCCTGAAACTTCACGCCGCCTCGGCACACGGATGAAAGCCATTCTCTGGTCAGCGCTATGGCTTCTCCCCTGCACGGGGCAGGCGGATGATGCGGTGCGTTCGATTTTGTGCATGCCGTGCGGCTGTTGCGCGGAGAAATCAATGACCTGTTGCGGGCCTATCAGCAGGCGGAAAACGAGACCGGCTTGCTGCGGCTCGGACGGGTGTTAGGGCGCTACCCGGGAACCGCGAAAATGTGTCAAAACATTTTCCACCGAGTTCAGGAACGCAAAACGGTCTCTGCCTGATCGCGTCCCATGCCCAGCCCATGCGCACCACCATGGATCCGCCGCCGCGCTTGCGGTGGAGCATGGCGCGGGTTATCACTGGTGGGCATGGCATTTCAATTGGTCAGTGATTACCAGCCTGAGGGCGATCAGGCGCAGGCGATAGGCAAGCTCGCCAAATCGCTGGCGGCGGGCAACCGTCACCAGACGTTGCTCGGGGTCACCGGGTCGGGCAAAACCTTCACCATGGCCAACCTGATCGCGCTGCACGGCAAGCCGACGTTGATCATGAGCCATAACAAAACCCTGGCGGCCCAACTATACTCGGAGTTCAGGAGCCTCGGTGTCATGCATCTATGGCCTGGGGTCGCCCGAGGATTACGAGAACCTGATGGTGCCCGTGTGGATCGGCCAGAAAGCTGGACGTCGCGAACCTTGCCGTCGACACCAGACCGCGTGGTCTGAAACATGCCTCGATCCACGCGATTTCAGGAAATGTCGGCATATTCTTACACGCCGTGCTTTTTTCTGTTGACACAAGCCATCTCTTCCCGCATGCCTCGTGCATGGAACCCGTTGAGAAAGTAATTAAAGCGGTTTTGGATGCGCACGCCGGAGACGTGCAACTGCTCGCTGTTCAGTTAAAAGCTTCACCTGCTTCAGTGCGGAGATGGATCAATGGGGGTGCAAAACCGCGGCCAGCATATGAAGCCAAGTTGCGCAAGATATACGGCGAACTCGGAGCCGAGGCATCTGTTCTTCGGGAAGACTCTCCTCTGTATCGTGTGACACCCCATCATCCCATGATCACGGAAGCTGTGGATGCGACGTTGAAGTCGATCCGTGAAATTCTTCATAAGCGTGGCCAGTTGTCGTCTCGAAGCCAGGCCTTGGACGAACTTTCAAAACTTCTGTTTGCCCACGTTGAGGGTCAGCGCAGTGGTCGCGGCGGAATTTCACGGCAAACAATTGGGATTCCCGACAAGGGGTTAGCAACCCAACTGAAATGCTTCGTCGATGAAACAATCCATTCGAGCTTGCCGGAATCCTTGGCGCATAGTGTCGATCGACATGATTTCGAGTTGAGACTAAAGCCGCAAGAAGACGAATTGGCGGCAGAGTTGATTGAGTGTTTCGCGACGCTCCATCGGCAAACCTCGTCGTTCAACTTCTCTGGATTCGACATTCTCAATGAAGTGTTCGGCAAATTCCTGTCAGATTCATTCATTGACGAGAAAGAACTCGGCCAATACCTGACTCCTCCTGAAGTCGTGAGATTCATGGTCGGATTGGCAATCCAGGGATTTTCACCCTCCGAACTGAAAACCCTATGCGACCCAAAGCACTGCTCGGATTTCGGCCTGATTTTGGATCCCTCATGTGGCGTGGCTTCCTTCTTTGCGGAAGTTGTGCATCAACTCAAGGACAGGGTGAATCGAGAGACTCAAGATGCAACTTTGCGCGGGACATGGCTCAAAACCATCCTCGGCCAGGTCATTGTCGGCATCGACAAGAGCGAACGAATGGTCCGACTCGCATTAACGAATCTGGCGATGTTTGGGTTCCCTATGGCACGGCTTCATCTTGCGAACTCATTAGCCAGAACCGGACCGGATGGCAAATTAACCGAAAGCCTTGCCGGCAAGGTAAAGTTAATTCTCACAAATCCTCCATTCGGTGCCACATTCCACGGTAATGACCTGGTGAAATACAAAATCGCAACTCAATGGTCCCGTCGGCTTCCTGGGCGAATCGATTCCGAAATCCTATTCGTCGAGCGCTACCTCGATTGGCTAGCTCCGGGAGGGCAGCTGGTTGCAGTAGTTCCTGACAGCATCCTGACCAACCTGGCAGTGTTTGAAGATCTGCGCCGTGGAATAGCCGACCAAATCGAGCTTTGCTCGGTCATATCATTGCCAAGCGTAACCTTTGGCATTGCAGGAACGACAACAAAAACCTCTGTCTTGCATATTCGCAAGAAGCGGAAGGCGAACGGTTCATCTTACCGCACAGCATTTGCCATTTGCCAGGACATCGGATTTACCGTTGCTACCAAATCAAATCAACGGATGAAAATTGTTCAAGGAGCGGGTGACCTACCGCGAATCCTGGAAGAGATTACGGCTCTACCAAACCAACCAAGGTTTGTACGTTGGCTGGAAGATGCGGACATTCTTGAAAGATGGGATGCGCAACATCATGCATCCCTATCCGTGGAAATTGAGCAGCGACTCAGTCGAAGAGCAAATGGCGATCTACGCGTGTCGGACGTTGCACAGTTGGTCGATGAGCGTGCCGATCCGAGACGCTGGGGCGCGAAGGAGTTCAACTACATTGAGATATCGGATATCGACACGCAAACCTGCGTTGTTTACGCAAACAGCATTGAAGCATCCGCGACGCCTAGCCGGGCACGGAAATTGGTAAAAGAGGGTGACGTGCTCGTCTCCACAGTTCGCCCGGAACGCGGAGCAGTCGGGGTCGTCGGTGCGCATCAAGATGGTTCTGTATGCACGACTGGACTAGCCGTGTTGCGACCCACTGGAATTGACTCATTGACTCTCGCCTACTTGTTGAAGACGGAATTCGTGATTACCCAACTCATGCGCAACAATGTTGGCATCGCTTATCCGGCAATCAAAGAGACATGCCTGCCGAGTGTGCTGTTGCCAGTTCAGAAAGCGGACCTACCCAGGCTTGAGAGTTTGGCACGCGAAATAGCGAGTGCTGAGGAACAGCTCCACAGATTCCGTGGAGAATTCAACAAATCGATTTGTGAGGCAGGGTCCGAATGGCGGCAGAGCCCAGTTAGTCAAGACTCCAAACCTCATCCAGCGTCCCAAACCATTTCCCGTCGCCAATCTCGCAAGTCGGATTCTGGTTCACATGTGCCGGATACTTTCCAGCTCGTGGGAGGCCATACGGCTTGACATCAACCGGAACGGATCGTGCGAATGCGAAGTCACGAATATTGCCCGTCCGCAAGAATAGGCTAACCGCGAAGAAATCCTGCGTGGCAAACTTGCAACTGCTGGTCGGGTATCCTTTTTTCGCACTCAAACTGTGAATCAATCGGGCGAACTTGATATTCGTGCCCCACAACGACTTTGCTTCCACCCGCCTCGTCACTCCTCCCTTCGACACCTCGAAGTCGAAGTATGCGTATCCCCCAATGTGCTGCGCCATATCCGCGGGCATTCGCCGCACCACATAGCCATCTTCCTTGAGCACCTGAACCAGCGAATACTCGACCAGTCCACTAAGGACTTTTGCCGAGGCTCCATACTGATCCAATTCCAGGTAGTCATCCTTTGAGAGCACATCAAGAACTTTGGCAACGTCCGGCTTTTTACCACCGGTGCCGCAATAAATCTCACCCTCAGCAATGCGGGCAAAATCATTCACGGTGAGAATGCGGCCTTTGGCAAGCTCTCGCCAAACGCCGCCATCCTTGTAGGATTGTGGAACGAATTTGCCCGTGCAACCTGGCGCAATCAGGTCTTCACAGCTATTATCGAGAGCTATGGAGAAGCTTGCTCGGTAGTGCTTTTGTCCTTTGATTCGAATGATCGTCTTATCAAGAGACCGAATGGGTATGAGAACCGGACAGAGAACACTCTCCAACGATTCAGGTGTTGCTCCGCCATAGCGCTTGGTAAGTCTTACGAAGATGGCTTTGTAGTCGATAGGCATGAAGTGGCTGAAAGCTAGCGCTCATGGGCCATGTGTGAAGAAAAAAACGGAGGCCGGGCATTGATTTTCAGCAACAAGCGTTCGGAACCGATGGTGTCGAGATCAAATCCACCTGCTGCAAGCCGGGCACAATGAAAATTTCATGCCCGGGAGCAAGTCCGGGCGGCCACGGCTTGTCACGGCCAAGAAGAAATCCCCCGCT
>JAPLUJ010000449.1:0-1614 GCA_026397695.1 Verrucomicrobiota bacterium
CATGGCTTGAACGGTGGAACGGTGCTGGACCAACGCAATTCCAACAGATGCAACGCCAGATGCAAGACTCTATTTAAAGGAAACTCCTTTTATAGAGAATGTTCTTGCGTGGGTGGTTTTTCGGGATAATGTCGCGCCATGCCGCACGCACGATTCATAGCGCCCTGGAAGGATTCGACGGAAAAGCCGGTGATGTACCACTGTGTGAGCCGGGTGGTGGAGAAGAGGTTTGCGTTTGGACAGGAAGAGAAGGAAAAGCTGCGGACGTTCATGCGGATGTATGAGAATTTTTCCGGGTGCCGGGTTCTGGCGTATTGTTTCATGTGCAACCATATCCATTTGCTGCTGGAAGTGCCACCGCCGCCAACGGGCGGATTATCCGACGAGGCATTGCTGGGACGGTTGGGGTTTCTTTACAACGAAGCATACGTGGCGGAAGTGGGGCAGCGGTTGAAGAAGCATCGGCAGGCGGGTCACGAGGTGGCCGTGAGGGAAATTCACGAGGGTTACACTTACCGGATGCACAGTTTGAGCGAGTTCATGAAGGGCTTCATGCAACGCTTCACACAGTGGTTCAACCGCAGTCAGAAGCGCACCGGCGGGCTGTGGGAGGATGTGTTCAAGAGCGTGCTGGTGGAAGATGGCATCGCGGCGAAAACGATGGCGGCCTATATCGATTTGAATCCGGTTAGAGCCGGGATGGTTACGGATCCGGCGGAGTATCGCTGGAGCAGCTACGGCGAGGCGATGGGCGGCGGGCCGCGGGGCGACGGCAAGAAGGCGCGGGCCGGGCTGGTGCGTGCGATCATGGCACACAAGGGTTACGAGGCGGATGCGCGGCACTGGGCGGGCAGGGTGTCGAAGGAATACCGGATGATATTGCTGGAAGAGGGGGTGGAAAAGCTCGCGGAGGTTGTGAACGAGGGAGGCGAGATTGAGGTGAAGGTGGTGCGCAAAGGGATGAAGAAACCGGTGGTGGATGCGGAGTTGGAGCGGCTGGAAAGGAGCCGGGATGTGGCGCTGGGGAAGATGTTGCGCTGCCGGGTGAGGTATTTCACGGATGGAGCGGTGATCGGGAGCCGGGGATATGTGGATGAAGTATTCCGATTGTGTCGGGATCGTTTTGGCAGGAAGCGCAAGGACGGCGCGCGGAAGTGGCGGGGCAGTGGCGCGGCGGCGGCGGGAACTCTCTGGAGTGTCAGGGATTTGCAGAAAGGTATTGGTTGAGATGGAGCCAGCGCCGCTGCCCGACAAGGAGCATGGCGGTTTGGGTTTGAGCGGGAATCATACCCATCATTCAGGGCCTCGGGTTTCAGGCGATCAATGTTCGGATCCGCAACGTTACAGCATTGGGGAGTGGACGCGCGGGGTGTTGCGGCAGTAGGGTTTGCGTGTGCTTGACTGGTTGGGTGATGGATGTTTCCCGTTGTATCTCGCGCCGATGGCGGGAGTGACGGACGTGATATTCCGCCAGCTCTGCAAGGAGCTTGGGGCGGACGTGATGGTCACGGAGTTTGTATCGGCGGAAGGCATCCTGCAGCGCGACGAACGGACGCGGAAATATACCGAGTTCACCGAGGCACAACGACCGGTGGGCGTACAATTGTTCGGTGC
>JAPLUJ010000449.1:1675-5292 GCA_026397695.1 Verrucomicrobiota bacterium
TGGAAGCGCCCGGATTTCATCGATATCAATTTGGGATGCCCGGTGAACAAGGTGGTAGCGAAAAACGGTGGATCCGCGTTGTTGAGAAATTGCGCGCTTGTCGCAGCCGTCGCGAGCGGAGTGGTTAGGGCGGTTGGCGGGCAGGTGCCGATCACCGCGAAAATGCGTATCGGGTGGGATGCAAAGTCGGTGAACGCCGTGGAAGTGGCCAGGCTGTTAGAGGAGTGCGGTATTCAGGCCATCACCGTGCACGGGCGGGTGCGTTCGCAAGGGTATGGCGGCGTGGCGGATTGGCAGGTGATCGACGCGGTGGCGCGGGCGGTTTCCATCCCGGTCATTGGCAACGGCGACATCACCTGCGGCGCGGATGTGCTGCGCAGGAAACACGACAGCGCGGTGGCGGGCGTGATGATAGGTCGTGCGGCGATGCGCCACCCGTGGGTGTTCCGGGAGGCGAAACAATTCCTCGCCACCGGGACGGAGGCTTCCGGCATCGGGCTGGATGAGCGCTGGGAACTGATCATCCGCCATTGCCGCATGGCTGTTGGCAGCGGGCGTTATGGCGATGAAAAGCAAACGTTGACCGCGATGCGCTCACGCCTGATGGCCTATTGCAAGGGATTTCCCGGTGCCAAAGGACTGCGGCAGAGCCTCTGCCATGTCGCTGCGGTGAGCGAGGTGGAGGATCTAGCGGCGCGGAATAATGCAGGATTTCCGGAGTTTTATTGATAGCACTTGCCGCTGCCATGCGTAGAATCAGATCATGCCAATGAATCCCATGAAATCATTACGCTCCTTTATTATCTGGGCCACCGCCTGCGGTGTTGCGGTTGCAGCGGACCGATCGACCGATCTTTTCAACGGTGAAAACCTTGATGGATGGGTCCAGCGCGGAGGCAAGGCGAAGTACGCGATTGAAGACGGATGCATCGTAGGGACCTCCACGCTCAACACCGGAAACTCCTTCCTCTGCACTTCCCGCGACTACGGTGATTTCATTTTGGAATATGAATTCAAAGTCGATCCCAAGTTGAATTCCGGGGTGCAGATCCGCAGCCAGTGTTTCGACCAGCCGACGGAAATCGAGTGGCAGGGCAAGAAGATCAAGGTTCCCGCCGGACGGGTCCATGGCTATCAGATAGAAATCGACCCCGAACCGGCCAAAGACCGCTGGTGGAGCGCCGGGATCTATGAAGAGGGCGCGCGCGGGTGGCTGTATCCCGGGCTGTTAGGCGGTGATGCCAAGGCCTTCACCGAGCAAGGCCGGAAGATTTTCAAGCAGGGGGATTGGAACCATATCCGGGTGGAAGCCAGCGGGGATTCGATCAAGACCACGCTGAACGGCACCCCGTGTGCGTCTATCAAGGATGCCCGGGTGGCCGCGGGATTCATCGGCTTGCAGGTTCACGGCATCGGCAATGACAAAGCCAAGGACGGCACCCAGGTGCGCTGGCGCAAGCTGCGGATCCAGGAAACTTCCGCCAAAGCGGCGGGCGCGACGAACGCTTCTAACACCCTGAGCGCGGCGGAAAAGGCCGCAGGCTGGCGTTTGTTATGGGACGGCAAGACCACGGACGGCTGGCGCAGTGCCCGCGCGCAGGAATTTCCCAAGGGCGGTTGGACCATCCATGAGGGTGAATTGATCGTCAATGAAACCGGCGGCAAGGAAGCCGCAGCCGGCGGCGATATCATCACCCGCGAAAAATTCGCCGACTTCGAGCTGCAGGTGGATTTCAAGATCACTCCCGGTGCTAACAGCGGCATCAAGATTCTCGTCGATACGGAAATCAACAAGGGTGCGGGTTCTTCGATCGGGCCGGAATTCCAGATCCTCGATGACGCGCGCCACCCGGATGCCAAACTCGGCCGCGATGGCAACCGGACCCTCGGCTCGCTCTACGATCTGATCCCCGCCCCTGCCGACAAGAAAGTGAACCCTGTCGGCGAGTGGAACCACGCCGAGATCATTGCCAAGGGTAAACAGGTCGAGTTCCGCCTCAACGGTGTGAAAACCGTCGAGTTCGAACGCGGGTCGAAAGTCTGGCGCGACACGGTGGCCTCTAGCAAATTCAAGACTTGGCCGGGTTTTGGAGAATTGCCGGAAGGCCACATTCTGTTACAGGATCACGGCAACAAGGTGTTTTTCCGCAACATCAAGATCCGCGTGACTACCGGCAAATAACCGGCTCAATGCATGATCTTGAGATTCCTTTGCGGGCCGTCCGCGCCTTGCTGGGCGAGCACTTTGAAAACCGCTTCGGGCACATAGCGGCGGACCGTTTCTTCCCATCCCTTGGGGCCGATGAGGCTCTTGATCATGTTCGATGAAACCTCGGCGATGTCGCGCGGCGGCATCAGGAACACGGTGTTGATTTCAGGGGCCATGTCGGCGTTGATGTGGCGCATCACCCGCTCGTATTCGTAATCATGCGCCGAGCGGATGCCGCGCAGCACGTATTTCGCGTCCTTTTTCTTGGCGTAATCCACCAGATAGCGATTGTCGAAACGGGTAATGACCAGATTTTCGCAGGCCACCGTGGAGGCTCGCAGCAAGTTCAAGCGTTCCTCGACGGTGAATGAATAATGCTTCGAGGGATTGTCGCCAATGGCCACAATCAGACAGTCGAACATTTCCAACCCCTGCTCGATCATCCACAGGTGACCGTTGGTGGGTGGGTCGAAAGAACCAGCGTAAACCGCAGTGCGCATGCCCGGAACATAAGCCATGTCACGGCGGACTGGAACCGCAAATTGATTGCCGGGTAAAACAATCCACCGATTTGCCAAGCGGATTTTGACACTGTGATGGTGGAATGCTAAAAGAACGGCGTGTGGCGCCTGTAGCTCAGTTGGATAGAGCACCCGCCTTCTAAGCGGGACGTCACTGGTTCGAATCCAGTCAGGCGTGCCAAATGCTCATATTCCTGAAAGGACGTGTTCACGGGCCGCGTAGCGCACTATGTTCCAACCTGTTCCCATCATGAAACCTACGCTGCTGCTGTTCCTTGCCTTGATGCCCGCCGAATGGGCGTGTTCACAAGCCACGGCGGCCACTCCTGTGGCCGTTCCATCCACTCCCGGGCATGCCTTTGCCTGTACCGATTACACCCAGGGCAAGGTCTTCATCGTTTCCAAGGAGGGCAAGGTCGAATGGGAGTATCCGGCACCGCACTGTAATGACCTGTCGGTTTTACCTAACGGAAATCTCCTCTTCAATACCGGGCATGGCGTCAAGGAGGTCACGCGGGCCAAGGAGGTGGTCTTCGATTACCAATCCAAAAGCGAAATCTATGCCTGCCAGAGACTGCCGGACGGCAATACCTTCGTCGGTGAAAGCAATGCCGGTCGTCTTCTAACGGTGAACCCGAAGGGCGAGATCGTGCGCGAGGTGCGGTTGTTGCCCGAGGGCAAGGACGGCGGCCACGCCTACATGCGGAACGCAAGATTGTTAGACAACGGCCATTTTCTCGTCGCCCATTACGGTGACTTGGTGGTGAAGGAATACGATGCCGCAGGCAAGGTTCTGCGCGAAATCCCCGCGCCGGGCGGACCGCACAGCATCATCCGCCTTCCTAACGGAAATACCGTGATCTCCTGTGGCGACAACAAGGGAGCCG
>JAPLUJ010000497.1 GCA_026397695.1 Verrucomicrobiota bacterium
TGGTCGTCGCGCTGCATGAAATCCACCTTGATGCCTTTGACGCCCCAGCGTTCAAACAGGTCGAGCGCCGGCAGCAGTTGTTGATCGAGGGTTTTCCACACCACCCACAGGATGATGCCGACATTTTTTTGTTTCGCGTAGGCGATGATTTCCTCCACGTCCATGCCCGGGGAAATTTTCATGAGGTCGCCAAGGACATACCACCCCTCGTCGAGCACTACATATTCGATGCCGTGCCGGGCGGCGAAATCGATGAAGTATTTGTAGGTGGCGGTGTTGACGCCCGACTTGAAATCGACGCCGCCGATGTTGTTCGCGTTCCACCAATCCCACGCGACCTTGCCCGGTTTGATCCAGGCGGTGTCGGTCAGGGTGGTGGGGCTGGCCAGCAGATAGACCAGCGGATTGGTGATGAGGTCGGCGTCCTTGCGCGCCACGCCTAACAACCGCCACGGGTAGGTGCGGGTGCCCCGGGTCACTGCTATATAGTCGGCTGCCTTGGTGACCCTCACATCACGATCGCCGGTGAGTTTTTCCTCTAACGGATATGGCGGAAAGGTTGCGGCCAGGCCCGAGGCCCCCGTGCCGCGCAGCCACAGGCCCGGGTAATCAACCACATCGGATTCGGCGACGGCGATCTTGATGCCGTTGGCGTCCACGATGGCCGGCAGGCTGGCGATGTTTTTGGGCGCGAGGTCGCCCAGAGCACGTGGCAGATAGATCCGTTCGTTGTGTGAATGGAACCCGTCTTCCTCGGGATAGTAGGTGACGAAGTTAGCGGTGAAATTGAGCGCCATTTCCTCGGCTAACACCTTTACTTCGGTGGCCGGCAGCGAGGTTTCCCAGCGATAGGCCACGCCCTCGTTATAGGCGCGGAAGACCACGGCGTAGCCGCCTTCCATCTCCAGCCGCAGTTCGTTGTAATGGTCGCGGAGTTCGGCGGCCTTCTGCCGCACCACGGGTTTGAGGACGCCGTCGTGGCTGTTAGGCGTGGCGGCTTTCAGCAGCGGGTTCAGGCCCAGGGTGGTGGCGTCGATCTGCAATGAGAGCGTCGCGTTCCTGAGCACGGGAGTTTCGCTCACCGTCAGGTCATACTGGATACGCCCGCCGAGACGGACATCCATCACGATCATGCCGTTGGGCGAACGCAGCGGGTGTTTGGATTCAGCCGCCATCAGTGCGGATTCTAACATACAAAGGGCGGCACAGGCGGGAACAAGCAGCGGACGGATTTGCATAACGTTGGAAGCGAATCTCACACGGACCGGGTTGTCGATGCTTTCCTCCGTTGCAGGAAAAGATCGATGCCATCCACGAGGGCCTGCCAACTGGCCTCGATGATGTTTTCCGAGACCCCGACGGTGCCCCAGTGGGTTTCACCGTCGGTGGAAACGATGAGCACGCGGGTTTTCGCGGCGGTGGCGTCGTGGCCGTCGATGATGCGCACCTTGTAATCGACCAGCGACACGCCGGCGATTTCCGGATAGAACGGCATCAGCGCCTTGCGCAGGGCGCGGTCGAGCGCATTGACCACGCCACGGCCTTCGGCAACGGTGAGTTCCGGCGTGCCATCGACGACGAGTTTCACGGTGGCCTCGCAGACCGGCGGATGGCCGTCGCGGTATTGGCGGAAACTGGTATGGTATTCGGTGAGGTTGAAGGGCTTCGTGTGATCGCCGAGTTCGCGGCGGATCAGCAGTTCGAGCGACCCGTCGGCGGCTTCGAACGAATATCCGTCGTTTTCCAATTGTTTGACGCGCTTGAGGATGGCGGCGGCGGCGGGCGATCCTTGGGCGAGTGTTAGACCTAGTTCTTCGGCCTTGCTCAGGATGTTCGCCTGGCCGCTGAGTTCGGAAACGAGGATGGATTGTTCGTTGCCGACGCTGGCGGGTTCAAGGTGTTCGTAACTGCGCGCGAGTTTTCTAACAGCATTGACGTGCATGCCGCCCTTGTGGGCGAAGGCCGTGCGGCCGACGAACGGGGCACGTGCGTAGTGTGGGTTGTTAGATACATCATCCACGAAATACGAGAGATCCCGGAGTTTTTCCAGATGGGGTACCACCGGCAGGCCCATTTTGAGTTGCAGGATGGGGATGACGGAGGTGAGGTTGCAGTTGCCGGTGCGTTCGCCGTAACCGTTGATGGTACCCTGGATCTGGGTGGCGCCGGCCTTCACGGCGGCGATGGCGTTGGCGACGGCCAGTTCGCAATCATTGTGGGTGTGGATGCCTAACGGCATGCCGGGGAGACGGGCCTTGACGGCGAGACAGATCTGCATGACCTCGGAGGGCAGGGTGCCGCCGTTGGTGTCGCACAGCACGAGCCACGAGGCACCGCCTTGCGCCGCCGCTTCCAGCGTGGCAAGCGCGTGCTCCGCGCAATCCTTGTAACCGTCGAAAAAATGCTCGGCATCATACACCACCTCGCGGCCGTGCTTGACCAGCTGCGCCACCGTGTCGCGGATCATCGCGCGGTTTTCCGCCACCGTGGTGCGCAACACTTCGGTGACCTGCATCTCCCAGCTTTTTCCGAAAATCGTGACCACCGGCGTGCCCGCGTCTAACAACAAACGCACCTGGTCATCTTGCTCCACCGTCACCCCGGCGCGCCGGGTGGATCCGAAGGCGGCGAGTTTGGCGTGCTTGAGTTTGAGGTTTTTCGCCTCGCGGAAAAACTCGACATCCTTCGGGTTAGAGCCCGGCCAACCGCCTTCGATGGTATCGATGCCGAAGGCGTCGAGGCGTGCGGCGATGCGCAGTTTGTCGAGGACGGACAGTTGGAAGCCTTCACCCTGAGTGCCGTCACGCAGGGTGGTGTCGTAGAGTAATACGGGTTTGGCGCTCATTGTCCGTGAGACGTGAGGCTATGGCGTGATTTGCCGGCGGGCAAGAGCGAAAAAGCGGGGATATGGTTTGTGGGAATGTGCTGACATTGGTGTGGCGCACCCGCGTGGGAACCAACCTTGTGCAGATGAAACTTACTGAGCAGTCCCTGAGTTGGAATACATTCAGTTAGCCGCAAAGAGGCACAGAAACCA
>JAPLUJ010000700.1 GCA_026397695.1 Verrucomicrobiota bacterium
GGGCCTTGGCACACTGGCAGTTTGGCCCGATGTTCGTTAATTCGGGACTGGCGCTGCTGGCAACACTGTTCGGCGGTTGGCAACGTTTTCTCAGCGGCTTCCATGATATCTATCGACGACAGCTCCGTCAATGTCTTTGTCACGGTGGCGCTGATTGCCACCCTGGCGGTCGGGGAGTCCAGACCCGCAGCAATCATCGTTTTCATCATGGCAGTCGTGGGGGCGTTGGAGTCATACACCCTGGATAAAAATCGCCAGAGCATCCGCGATCCGCTGGACCTGACACCACGGACAGCCACGGTGCGCAGCGGGGCAGAAGAAGTAACAATTCCGATAGAGCAGGTGCAGGTGGGGACGCTGGTGATCATGATACCCGGCGAACGCGTGCCGGTCGATGGCGTGGTGGTGGCAGGTGCCAGCAGCGTGGACCAGGCACCGATCAACGGCGAATCCATGGCGGTGGAAAAATTCAAAGGGAGTGAGTTGTTCAGCGGCACCCTGAACCTAGGAACATCACGATGCTGACGGGTGACAACCTGCGGGTGGCCGGCGCAGTGGCTAGGCAGATTGGCGTGGATCATTTCGAAGCGGGCCTGCTGCCGGAACAAAAAGAGGATTATGTTAGAAAGTTGCCAGCCGCCGGGCACACCGTCGGAATGATTGGCGATGGCATCAACGACGCCCCTCCATCATCTATAATGTAATTGGCCTCACTTTGGGCAGCTTGGGCATGCTCACGCCGGTTCTGGCGGTGATCTTCCAAGAAGCAGGCTGCATCACGGTGGTTCTCAGTTCGACCCTCTTGCTGTGGGCGAATCCCAGACGTTCTGCAACATGCCACATTTTCTAGCAACATCGCATATGACTACCTACGTTTACGAAACCATACCACAAACACCCGGCGACAAACCTAGCTGCTTCGAGATCAAGCAAAGCATGAAGGATCAGCCTCTGACCACACACCCGGAAACCGGTGAACCAATCCGCCGCGTCATCCGCGGCGGCTTTGGCATCCTGAGCAGCGGCAAATCCGCCACCCGGCGAGCGCCGCGCGGGGGCTGCTGTGGCGGCTCGGGATGCGGTTGCCACACCTAACACTAAACCATAGTTATGCAAAACGACACATTGCCTTTCCAATCAGCTGCCACACCCAAGCGCCTGAACTTCTTCGAGCGCTATCTTTCCCTCTGGGTGCTCTCTTGCATGCTCGTCGGCGTGGCGCTGGGCAAACTGCTGCCCGCCGTCATCGCAACCCTGAGCAAGCTGGAATTCGGTCAGGGCTCGCAAGTCAACATTCCCATCGCCGTGCTCATCTGGCTGATGATTTTCCCGATGATGCTTAAAATCGATTTCGGATCGTTAGGCGGCATCGCGAAGAAACCCAAGGGGCTCTTCATCACCCTGTTCGTGAACTGGCTGGTCAAGCCCTTCAGCATGGCATTCCTCGCATGGGTCTTCCTGCAACATGTGTTCGCCGGTTGGGTCGAGCCGGAGATAGCTAAAAACTATACCGCCGGTCTGATCATCCTGGCCGCCGCGCCCTGCACCGCCATGGTTTTCGTGTGGAGTTATCTAACCGATGGCGACCCTGCCTACACATTGGTGCAGGTGGCGGTCAACGACCTCATCATGCTGGTGGTGTTCGCGCCCATCGTGATGTTCCTGTGCGGGGTGGCCGATGTGATCGTGCCGTCCAAGGTGCTCATCACCTCGGTCGTCGTGTTCATCGTCATTCCGCTGGCGGCGGGGTTTTTCACCCGCAAGTTTTTGCTGAAATCCCATGGCAGCGAGTGGTTCGAGCAATCCTTCCTGCCCCGGTTCCAGCCGGTGACGGTGGTGGCGCTGCTGGCCACGCTGGTGCTGATCTTCGCCTTCCAAGCAGATAATCTAACGACCAAATGGACCGCTGTCATTTTGTTAGCCATTCCCATCCTGGTGCAGGTGTATTTCAACTCCAGCCTGACCTATCTGCTGATGCGCTGGTTCAAGGTGCCGCACAATGTAGCGTCACCGGGTGCCCTGATCGGCGCCAGCAACTTCTTCGAACTCGCGGTGGCGGTGGCCATCACCCTGTTCGGCCCCAGCTCGGGCGCGGCTCTGGCCTGCGTCGTGGGGGTGCTGGTCGAAGTGCCCGTGATGCTTTCCGTCTGCCGCGTCTGCAACGCCTCGCGCGGCTGGTATCAGCGGGGGCTAACATAAATAGCGGACCCCTTATTGTCCGCCGTGCGGGACAATAGGGTAGGGAGTGACCGCCGGGCGCGCCGTGGCTGGCGCATCCTGTTTGGGGTCAGTGTTTGGGGTGAGCGAAGAGAGGGCATGTTTGGGGAACCAGTCCTTCAAAATTGCAATTAAGGTCGGCGGGGCAGATCGCATGGTAGCACCTTGAGAGTGAGCGAAGAGAGGGCATGGCAAAGGCTGAGCCGAGCGAGAAAGGCTGGCGGAGTGGGTCAATGGGATGAGAAAGGGAAGATGCGTGCGGGGCGGATCTTTCTCGGAGCATTGGCGGGCGAGTCTGGAGACTCGCGCTCCGGCGTGAGACACGCAACCGCAACTGGATTCCTGATAATTTGTCTGACAAATTATCCTACAGAGACCAGAGACCAGAACGCGGTGTGAGCGTTGGCGAACTCGGCAAAAACCGGCGCCGCCGTGACTGGCATGGCCGCAGGCAATCAAGATCGCGGCGTGAGCATTAGCCTAGAAAGGCGGCAGGTCCGGTTGCTCGATGGGGATGGCTGCGATGCCTTCGATTTCGATGAGCCAGCCGGGGCGGCACACGGCGGCGGTGAGGACCACCATGGGGACATCGCCGAGGCGTTCGCGCAGGACGGGCAGGACGCGGGCGTGGTCGGTGGGGTCGCGCAGATAGACGATGAAGACGAGCATGTCGGCGAGGCCGGCGCCGGCGGCGGCCAGCAGGCCATTGATATTGGCGAGGGTGCGGTCGAGTTGGCGCAAGACATCGCCCGGGTGGATGATATCGCCGCGCGGGTCGATGCTGGCGGTACCCGAGATATAGACCTGCTTGCGATCCCGGTATGCCACTGCGGTCGCCCGTTCGAAGGTCACGCCGTAGTCATAAGTCGGGCCGAGATGATCCAGTGCTGATAGATATTCCACCTGATCATGGCGCAATCCGCTGATGGCATAAGCATCGACGAAGATGCGTGTGTGGGGGAGCGGGTGGATGCCGGCAATGCCGGTGCTGGCAATGAAATGGGTGTCGGCGGTGAGTCCGTGGGTGGCAAAGAACTCGCGGCGGGTGGTCACCATGCCGGGGTAGTCGAGGTCGATGTTCGGTAGAAACAGCCAGGTGCGCACGCAGTTATCGGCAAGCGTGAGGCCGCGGGCAGCGAGGCGGGCGGCATAGTCGGAAAAAACCGCCTGGGTTTGCGCGGAGACGGATTCCTCATCCGGATGCACCATGCCGGTGCTCCACAGGTGCTGCAAGTTGCTGCGGCCCAGCGTGAGGGTGGTGCCATCGTGAGACTTTTCGAGCGGGCCCTCGGGATCCGTGATATGGCAGGCCCACAAGGCCAATTTCGCCGTGGCCAGTGGGGTTTCACCGACGTGGGAAATGGCACACGGATCGTCCTGGCAGTTCGGGTCGGAGAAGGTGTGACACCGCAGGACCGGCGCTTGGTTGGCGATATCGCTGCAAAAAAAGCGTCTCCACACGGTGTTTTGCAGGTCGAGGCCGGCGACAGCGAGAGCCGCACGATAACCGTTTTCCACTTGGGCAAGATGTTCCTCAAAAGTGCCTGCGGATTCCGGGACCACCGTGATGTGCCATTCGGTCACGCCGGATGCCCCGCGAAATCTTGAGATATTGACAGCCGCAGCCGACGATGGGTGGGGAAGCTTGCGGTATTCGACGGTCATGTGGGAATGGGGGACGGTGTTCGCGGGTGTTTGTGCAATCATGGGGTGGCGGATTTTTCTCGGATGATGAAAGGCACGGTTGGCATCACGACCCCGGGTACTGCGCCGGAGCGTGCGCGTGCGGGTTTCTTTCCACCCTTGTCGCATCCAACCCGGATGGGCGGCAATAGTTGTGCATGGCGGTTTTCAAAATCACGGTGCTACACCGGGTGGGTGGAGGCCGGAGGGCGCTCACCCTGATTGGTTTTGCGGATTGCATGACTATGATACTGCGCGACTCCTGCTTATCATTCAACAATTTTGGCAACTTTCCGGAATCTTTTCGGCTTATGGGCATGACGCTTGCAAACCGCCGCCACGGTTAGAGCCGCGCCCGCACCGCCTCGCCCATGGCGCGGGTGCCGCCCTTGGTTTCGTTAGGGCGGCCGGTAGCGATGTCGGCTGTGCGGAACCCGTCCTGAATGGTGAGGGCGACGGCGTTTTCGATGGCGTCGGCGGCAGCGGTCTCGCCGAGCGATAAGCGCAGCAGCATGGCCAGCGAGAGGATCTGGGCGACCGGGTTGGCGACGCCAAGGCCGGCGATGTCGGGCGCGGAGCCGCCGGACGGCTCATACATGCCGAAGGCCAGTCCGTTAGAATTGCAGGTACCGAGCGAAGCGGACGGCAGCATGCCGAGCGAGCCGGAGATCATGGCCATTTCGTCGGAGAGGATATCGCCGAAAAGGTTTTCGGTGACGAGCACGTCGAACGAGCCGGGGCGGCGGATGAGTTGCATGGCCGCGTTGTCCACCTACATGTGCGCGAGTTCGACTTCGGGGAATTCCCGGGCGATTTCGATGAGTGTCTCGCGCCACAAGACCGAGGAGGCTAACACATTGGCCTTGTCCACCGAGAGCAGGCGTTTTTTGCGGCCCATGGCGGCAGTGAAGGCGACGCGGGCGATGCGCTCGATCTCGCTTTTCTTGTAAATCATGGTATCGAGCGCGACGGGTTCGCCGTTTTCCTCGTGGCGGCCTTTGGGGGCGCCGAAATAGACCCCGCCTGTGAGTTCGCGCACGCAGAGCACATCGAACCCCCCGGCGATGAGTTCTTGTTTGACCGGCGACGCGTGGGTGAGGGCAGGCAGGCAGATGCCGGGGCGGAGATTGGCGAAGAGTCCGAAGTGTTTGCGCAGCGGCAGCAGGGCCCCGCGTTCGGGCTGGAGATCGGGCGGCAGGTTTTCCCATTGCGGGCCGCCGACCGAGCCGAACAGGATGGCGTCCGCTTTTTCGCACGCCTGCAAGGTTTCCGGCGGCAAGGGATGGCCGGTGGCATCAATGGCCGCGCCGCCGACAAGGTGCTCGGTGCGCGCAACCGTGAACCCGCAGGTGCATTCGACGGCTGCGAGGATGCGGACCGCCTCGGCCATGACTTCCGGCCCGATGCCGTCTCCGGCGAGGATCGTAATGCGGTGCTTGCGTGACATGCATGGGACAATGGCGGGCGGAGCCGTCTCTGGCAAGTGTGCAAAACATCCGGACTACGATCCCGGGCTTGCAGTGAGCGGGATTCCGGGTCATCTTTCCGGCATGGATCCGGTGAGCGAACGATTGCGAAATTTTCTCCAGTATGTCGCCGTGAAATTGATCGACGATCCGGCGCAAGCGCAGTTGAAGGTGGCCGAGTTGGCACCGAAGAAACTGCGATTCAAGCTGGTTCTCGCACAGGCGGACGTGGCCGTTCTGATCGGGCGGAACGGCTTTACCGCATCGGCGATCCGCAGCGTGCTGAAGGCCGCCGCCGCACGCGAAGGGGTACAGGTATCCCTGCACATCCACTCGCACGAAGAGGAGGAGGAATTGCTCGCCCGCAACGACGGCCAATGAGAACGGGACCCCCGGTCATTCGGATCAAACGGCTTCAGCGAGTAGTTTTTCCGCCTTGCGGAGCGTGATGGGGCTCAATTTGCCGTCCACTCGTTTCGATCCATCGATCAGGGCCTTGAGTTCGGCCAGGGTTTTTTCGGCGGCGGCGAGGGATTGCTTGCCGCCCTCGAACTTCTTGTCCGGGAAGTAACGGGTGAAGGTGGTTCCGGCCCGGCTGATGCAAAGGCGCCATCCTTCAAAGGCTGCGTTTTCGTAGGTGAAACGTGTCAGATTTTTCTTCGATTTCATGGGGATAGTGTTGGTTTACCTGCGCAAGATGCGCTCTCACTGATAGAAATCCAGCATTTTATCGCCAGAAAATAAAAAAATGATGATTTTTTGTCAGGAAAAAGCTGAAAATGCTTTGCAAGCGCCCCCGAGTCGTCATTTAGTCGCGGCCCGCGGGCAATTCCATCACGCCGTCGGTCCTCCATATCGCCTCGTCATCGGGGCGTTTGCGCCCGTTGGAGGGTAACCCGGCATTCCAAGATACCCCATGTCAGACACCAAACTTGCTCGTTTCGAGCTTCCGAACCAACTCGTTAGCAACGAGGACACCGCCACTGATACTTACGCCCAGTTCATCGCCGAGCCCTTCGAGCGTGGATACGGTCACACCCTGGGCAACTCGCTGCGCCGCGTGTTGCTTTCCTCATTGGAAGGCGCGGCCATCACCTCCGTGCGGATTTCTGGTGTGCAGCACGAGTTTTCCAGTCTTCCCGGCGTGGTGGAAGACGTCACGGACATTGTGCTCAACCTCAAGAAGGTCAAATTCAGCCACAATGAGAAGGAGCCACGCGTCCTCACGATCAAGGTCGAGAAGGAAGGCGTGATCACCGCCGGTGACATTCAAGCCGACCATATTTACGACGTCATCAACAAGGATCAGATCATTTGCACACTGGACAAGAAAGTTAAGTTCGACTGCGAATTCGAAGTCCGCGTCGGGCGTGGATTTTCCACCGGCGAAGAAAACAAACGCAAGGACCAACCGATCGGCGTGATTGCCATTGACTCGATCTTCTCGCCGGTCACGCGGGTCAAATACGCGGTGGAGACCACCCGTGTCGGGCAGATGACCGAGTATGACAAGCTGGTGATTGACGTGTGGACGGACGGGCGCATCACGCCGCAGGAAGCGTTGCTGCAGGCCTCCTCGATTCTGCGCCACCACCTTGATGTGTTCGTCAACTACGATGAAAACGCGGTGAGCTTCGAAGCCGCGCCGGCCGAGTCGAGCGAGGAAAACGCGGCCCTCAAGAAGCTGCTCAACATGTCAGTCAATGAGATCGAGCTTTCGGTCCGCGCCGCCAATTGTTTGAACAACGCGAACATCACCTCGGTGGGCCAACTGGCGATGAAGACCGAGGCGGAAATGCTCAAATACCGCAACTTCGGCAAGAAGTCGCTCAACGAGATCAAGGACAAACTGGTCGAGCTCGGCCTCGGGCTGGGCATGACTTTCGAGCCCTACATGCTGCTCGGTCCGGCGGCTGCCACGCGCGGACCGCGCTTGGGATCGGAAGATGAAACCCCGGTCGGCCTGGCCGATCTGATCGCCCAGAACCTCGACGACTAACCCTAACTTTTAGAACACGAAGCACCGATGAGACATCGCAGTAAAACCGTAAAACTCAAGCGCAACGCCTCGCATCGCCGGGCCCTGCTCGCCAATCTGGCGTGCAGCCTGATCGAGCACGGCCGCATCAAAACCACCCTCGGCAAGGCCAAGGCCCTGCGTCCGGTGGCGGACAAACTGGTCACCCTCGCCAAGCGTGACGACCTCCACTCGCGGCGGTTGGCGATTGCCTTCCTCCACCAGAAGGAAACCGTGAAGAAATTATTTGCCGAAGTGGCGCCCGCGTCGAAAGACCGCCAGGGCGGTTACTGTCGGATCACCAAGCTCGGTGCCCGCATGAGCGACTCCGCCCCGATGGCATTCATCGAGTGGGTGGACCGTGTCGCGGTGGCCAGTGAAGAACCTGCGGCGGAAGCGGTGGTGGATGTCGCGGCCGAAGTGAAGCCGGGCAAAAAGAAAGCCGCCGACACTCCCGCTGAAACTTCCGCTGAATAAGCGCAAGCTTGGCAAGGATTCCTCTAACCGCCTGTGCGGCGCGCGCAGGCGGCGGGGATATGATCACGGATTCTACTTCGACAATGCCTTGATCGCCTCGTCATTTCTGGCCAGCCAGACATCCATTTCGCCCTTGCCGCGATGCGCCCACGCATAATAGGGAATCATCAACAGTTCATGTTCCGCGGTTACCAGCGGCTGGTTTTTTTCACCCGGCTTGGCCGCCAGGGCTTTGCCCTTGATCACCTCGATGCCGCCGAGCATCTCTTTGCGGAACTCGGATGAGAGCTGTGTTTGATCGGGCAGTATCAGGCCATGCGTTTTCCCATTATTGTCGGGCCATTCAGCACAGAAAACGATAGGCCCGCGCTCGATGGCGACGCGGTTACGGTCCGCCTCGACCTTGGGGTTGGCCGTCACTCTGCGGATGGGCATCGGAAAATTCAAGGCGAGCGTGTCACCCTGCTTCCATGTGCGGTCAATAGTGACGTACCCCTTGTTGATCGCCAGCGCAAGCGGTTCGCCGTTCAATTGCAGCGTCGCCTTCTCACTGCTTTCATTCATGTACTTGTAGAGATCGGAAGGCACCGGCGTATTCTGCGCCCAACCCGGGATGCGAACCTTCAGCGCAAACCGGCACTCGCGTGGCGACCCAATGCTCAGTTTAACAGCACCTTCCCACGGGTAGCGCGTCTCCTGGGTAAGCGTGATCGGGGTGTCACCGACCTTCAGATCGCCCTTGCCGGCCGCATAGAGATTGACATACACGTCGGTGTCTTTGCTGGCGTAAAGATAGCCGGGAACCGATGCGACAAAGCGCGCGATATTGCCCGGACAGCACGCGCACCCGAACCATTCCGACCTCTCAGGCCTGCGCCCGGTGCCGCTCGATGACTGTGTATTGGGATAGAAAAACCTCTTGCCGTCAAGGGACACGCCGTCAATCACGTTGTTGTAAAGCGCGCGCTCAAGCACATCTATATACTTTGCATCGCCGTGCAGCATGAACAGCCGGTGGTTCCAGTAAACGTTGCCGATGCCGGCACAGGTTTCACAATAGCAGTCGTTACCCAGCGCATAGTCCTCGGTAAAGCCTTCAGGACCGCCGGGCTGGCCGAGACCGCCGATGAGATACAATTTCGTGCCGACGATATTCTCCCATATCCTGTCGATGGCGGTGATATAACTGGTGTCGCCGGTCAGCGTGGCGACGTCCGCCATTCCCGAATACATATAGGTCGCGCGCACGGCGTGGCCGACCCCCTTGTCCTGGTCGAGGACTTTCTTATGCGCCTGGGCATAGGTGCCGTAGTCGGGACCACGGGTGTCGAGAAAGAACTTGGCCAGGTCGAGATACTTCTTTTCTCCCGTGGTGCGATAGAGTTTGCACAGTCCCATCTCGATGATCTGATGGCCGGGCCAGTGCTCGTTCTTGCCGGGGCCGAAAACGTTGCACAGCAGGTCGGCGTTCTTGGTGGCGATATTGAGCATCGACTTCTTGCCTGTCGCCAGATAGTGAGCCACGGCGGCCTCATAGAAATGCCCCATGTTGTATAGCTCGTGACTTAAATCCCGTTCCTTCTCCCAGCGTTTTTGGCCGGCCCAGCCGTGGGGTTTTTCGGGGTTGATGGTGCGTGCGGTATACAGGTAGCCGTCGGGTTCCTGGGCTGCCGCAATCTTCTCGATGAGCCCATCGAGATATGTTTCCATCTTTGGATCCGCCTTGATTGACAGTCCGAATGAGGCGCCTTCGAGGATCTTGTAAATGTCGGTGTCATCGAAGCTATATCCCCGCACCTGGTCGTCCTCAAGTTTCTCACCGCGAAGCTTCTTGGCGGCCCGGACAAAGTTATCGACCCTGCCGGTTTCCTCGCATTTCCCGAAAGTATATGGAATGGTGACCGCGCGATTGGTCTCGATCCGAGGCGTCCAGAACACATCGTCCAGATGCACCGCCGTAAAGGGTACCGGTTTGATGGTTGCCAGCTTGTCTTGCGGTTCTTGCGCATGAGATGCCGCGGCACACATCAAGCATGTTACGGGAATCATCAATACGGTCGGTGCAATCAATTTTGTTTTCATGTTTTCGTGGTGTTTTCAATTACGGTTGATACGGGTTTGGTGGTCATCGGGGTTGCGAGGGATTTGTAGAGGACCAGACGATGACTGCCCAGTCAAAACAAGCACACCGTGCGGCAACGGTGGATTCTTAGGGAGTACCGACATTCTTGTCCACCGCTTGGTAATCATCTTTCCCAAAAAGGAGGCTCGCGGAAGGCGGCGGCATCGGGTATAAGGGGCCGCAATGCACATCCCCACATTGATTTCCCGCAAGCGCGAGGGCGAGGAGTTGACGGCTCGCGAAATCCAGCAGCTCATCGCGGGCTTCACCGCGGGAGCGATCCCGGACTATCAGATGTCGGCGTTTGCGATGGCGGTGTTTTTCAAGGGCATGACCTCAGCGGAGACCGCGGCTCTAACGGATGCGATGATGGCGGGCGGCGATCGTTTTGCGCACCGACCAGGCCATCCTGCCGTGGTGGACAAGCATTCCACGGGTGGCATTGGCGACAAGGTCTCGCTGGTGCTCGCACCGCTGGTGGCCTGCACCGGGTGCTGGGTGCCGATGGTTTCCGGGCGGGGGCTGGGCATCACCGGCGGCACGCTTGACAAACTGGAATCGATCCCGGGATTCAACGTGAATGTCGGTCTCGATGCAGCGGCGGCGCAGCTCGAACGCCTCGGCGTGGTGATGATGGGCCAGACCGCACGGTTTTGTCCGGCGGACAAGAAGCTCTATGCGTTGCGCGATGTCACCGGCACGGTGCCGTCGATTCCGCTGATCACGGCGTCGATCATGGCGAAGAAACTCGCGGAATCGCTGGATCGGTTAGTGCTCGACGTGAAATTCGGCAGTGGTGCGTTCATGCGGACCAAGAAGGATGCGGAAACGCTGGCTGCCAGCCTGCTCGCGGTGGGAAAAACCATGGGCGTCGAGGTGCATGTCGTGCTCAACCCGATGCACGAACCGACCGGCCGCACCGTGGGCAACGCGCTGGAAATGATCGAAGCCCTCGAGTGCCTCGACGGCGGCGGCCCGGCCGACCTGCGGGAAATCGTGCTCGATCTATCTGAAAAGATCGCCGACACCTCACGGGAAACCCTGGCAAAACACCTCGACGATGGCAGTGCCCGGCGGAAATTCGCGGAAATCGTCACCGCCCAAGGCGGAAATCCCGCGGATCTGCCGCGGCTCGGCGAGATCCACCGCGCGCCGGTTGTGCGCGAACTGTTAGCCACCACCACCGGCGTGGTCACCAAGGTGGACGCCGGCATGATAGGCCAGGCCGCCTTGCAACTCGGCACCGGCCGCTCCAAGGCGAGCGACGCCGTGGACTTCGCCATCGGTTTCGACCGTTTGGTCAAGGTGGGCGAGACGATCCATGCCGGTCACCCGCTATGCCGGATCCACGCGCGCAACGCGGTGGATTTCGACATGGCCGAGGCGATGGCCGCCAAGGCCGTCGTCATCCCGGCACAGTGAGGGTTTTTCCCTGTTGCCAAAACGCAGGATACCGGTTTACGCTTCGCCCGTCGCGCGGCGAAAACGCCCCCACAAAGCCTCATAGTGTAATGGTAGCACCCCGGATTTTGATTCCGTTAGTCTAGGTTCGAGCCCTAGTGAGGCTACTTGATTCGCATCATCCATCAGACTTCGGCCGCTTGCCTGGCGATTTCCTTGAACGCCTTGCCGATTTGTTCGTCGGTCCCCTTCCCTTCGAGGCTGATGGCGCCCTGATAGTTGGCGGCGCGCAGCACGCGGAAGAACGGGCGGAAATCGTCGCCACGCACACCGGGCACGGAGCGTTCGGCCTTTTCGGCGATTTCGACATGGACGACCACGTCCATCGCCTCCTTGAGATCGGCCGGGGTGTCGCCCATGCGGACGATGTGAAAGAGATCCGCTAACAACCTGATATTCGGATGCGCGGCTTGGCGGATGAGTTTGGCGGCCTCGCCGATATGATTGATATAGTTGCATTCCGCTTGCTGGAGTTGCTCGACGACGACGGTGACGTCGTGCTTGGCGGCGAGCGGCCCCATGCGCTTGAGCAAGTCCACGAATTGGACGTCGGCCTGGTCCTTGGTCCAGCCATTGCGCAAGGCGCGGGCGCCGCTGCTGCCGAACACGATGAATTTCCCGTGTGCCTGTTTGAGCCGGCGGAACGCGGTTTCGGCCCACGCGAGGACTTGGTCGTGGTTGGCCTCCGCGCCGACACAGCGCAGGTGGGCCGGGCGGATGAAGCTATTGCATGCGAGGATGGGCAGCGGCGAGGCGGCCAGCTTCGCGAGTTTGCCGGCAAACACCTCGTCCGCCTGATAGGGTATCAGGAAGTTGCCGACGCTTTCCGTTAGAAAATCCGCGCCCAGATCCTTGAGCACCGCGGCACGGTCAAGCGATGCCGCCGTACCCATGGCGGCGAACAATTTGTTAGCGGGCGGTGGGTCGGCGGCCAACACGCGGGAGGCGAGCGATGCGGCGCCCGCCCACAGCGCTCCGGATTTGAGAAACCCGCGGCGGGTCGGGTCATTGGAGGTGTTTTTCATGGGTG
>JAPLUJ010000264.1 GCA_026397695.1 Verrucomicrobiota bacterium
CCCGTCCTCCACGAACACCCCGCGCTTACCCAAGGCGAGGTGGTTGGCGAGCACGCGCTCGTGGCGGTCATGCGCGAAAAAAGTAACCGATCCCGGGCAGGCGCGCGCCATGCCGGCCACGATCGGGTCGGCCGCATTGAGTACCGCAACGCCGTTTTGCGCCACGCTGTGGATGATGACGCGTTTGACGACGGCGAGGTCTTCCACGGTGCTGATATAATTGAGGCCGAGGTGATCGCCCATGCCGATGTTGGTGACCACGGCGACATTGCAGCGATCGAAACCCAGGCCTTCGCGCAGGATGCCGCCGCGCGCGGTTTCCAACACGGCCGCTTCCACATCCGGATGAAACAGGATGTTGCGGGCACTGCGCGGACCACTGCAATCCCCCGTGTCAATACACCGGCCGGCGATATAGACTCCGTCGGAGTTGGTCATGCCCACCCGTTTGCCGGTTTGACCTAACAGATGTGCGATCAGGCGCACGGTGGTGGTTTTACCGTTGGTTCCGGCCACGGCGACGAGCGGGATGCGGCCGTCTTCATGTACCGGGAACATCGTGGATATGATGGCTTCACCTACCGGACGGCCCTTGCCGAACGACGGTTGCAGATGCATGCGCAGCCCGGGTGCGGCATTGACCTCGATCACTCCGCCCGCTTGGCTTTCCAAGGGCTTGAGGACGTTTTCACACACCACATCGACCCCACACACGTCGAGGCCCACCATGTTGGCCGCCGTCACGGCGCGCGCGGCCAGATCCTGATGGACATCATCGGTGACATCGGTGGCGGTGCCGCCGGTGCTCAGGTTGGCATTGTTACGCAGCACCACCCGCGCCCCCTTGCGTGGCACCGCATCGGCATCGAAGCCTTGGTTGGCAAGCGTGGCCAAGGTGATTTCATCAAAGCGGATCCGGGTGAGAATGGTGGCATGTCCATCGCTGCGCCGCGGGTCGCTGTTGACCTCATCGACGAGTTCCCGGATGCTGTGTTCGCCATCGCCGATGACGTGGGGAGGTTCGCGGCGGGCGGCGGCGACAAGACGGTTGCCGATCACTAACAAGCGGAAATCATGGCCTGGCAGATATTGTTCCACCATCACCGGGGCACTGATTGCGCGGGCGGCGGCGTAGGCGGCCAAGACACATTCGCGGGACTCGATATTGGCGGCCACCCCTTTGCCTTGGTGACCGTCACGGGGCTTGACCACCACCGGGCCACCGAGTTCGCAGGCTGCGGCCCAGGCGTCCTCGGCATCCGTCACCGTACGGCCCATGGGCACCGGCACCCCGGCCGAGGCTAACAAATACTTGGTGAGTTCCTTGTCCTGCGCGACCGATTCGCCGATGACACTGGTGCTGTCCATTTCCGCATCTTGGATGCGCCGTTGTTTGCGGCCCCATCCGAACTGGACCAAACTCCCTTCCGTTAGACGCCGGAACGGAATGCCACGCGCGACCGCCGCCGCGACGATCGCCCCGGTGCTGGGACCGAGCCGCACCTCCTCGTCCAGTTTGCGCAAACGGTCGAGCGCGGCGGACAGGTCGAATGGCAGGTCGTCATGGGCGGCGACGCAGAGTTCGTGGGCCAACTCAAGGGCCAGATGTCCGACGGCTTCCTCGGTGTATTCCACGACCACCTGATAGACTCCGGGCTCGAGGGTGGCCACCGATCGGCTGAAGGCCACCGGGCAGCCGCATTGGGCTTGCAGGCCGAGGGCGGCCAATTCGAGCGCGGAGACCATGGCGGTGCCGGGTTGGAACGCATCGATCTGGGGGAAGCGTTCACGCAAGCGGTCTTCGAAACCGGGGAGTTGATCCAGACTGAGTTCGTTTTCGGCGCAGCGAACGACCGCTTGGATGACGGTATGCAGGCTCCATAGATTGGGTCCGCGCAGGGTCTGGATGTGAATGATGTTCATGCGTGGGTTGGCATCGAATGCGGAGTTATGGGGTCCGGGGTGGTCGGATGCGTGCCGTCGTTAGCGTTAGAGTCAGGGGAAAATGTCTGCACGCCGGTGCGGATGACGTGGTGGGCGATGCCCAGCGCCCATGCCGCGGCGACGGCGGCCAGCACGCTTTCCAAGCGTTCGTTAGACGGTGCCTCGGCGATGAGCATGATGTCGGCCAGCGGGACCAGTGACGTTTCATCCGTCGCCGTGCCCAGGACCAATCCGTCCCCACGGACAAACACCGCCCGCCCGCCGCGCGACCGGTGTTCCATGATTGCGGGAAGAGTGGGATCAATGGCAAAAAGGATCACCTCGCCATCACGCAACGACATCATTTCAGGCATCAGCGGATCCGCCGCATGCAGAACCGCCACACCACCGCGTAACACCACGTCCACTTGACTGCGGAATACCTGGAACACCTGCTCGGTCCGTTCGATATAGTATTTCCCGAAATGCTGCGCGGGATCAATCC
>JAPLUJ010000452.1 GCA_026397695.1 Verrucomicrobiota bacterium
GTACGGGCAGTTGTTAGCGCAATAGCGGGTGCCGATGCAGCGGTTGTAAGCCATCGCGTTGAGGCCATCCTCGGTATGCACCGTGGCGTTGACCGGGCAAACCGTTTCGCACGGTGCGGATTCACATTGCATGCAGGCGACCGGTTGCGGGACGAGTTCCGGGTTATCAGCGTCGAAGGTGTTATCCTGTTGGGTGGCGAAATACCGGTCCATGCGAATCCAGTGCATTTCGCGGCCCCGGGCGACTTGTTCCTTGCCGACGACCGGGATGTTGTTTTCCGCCTGGCAGGCGACCAGACACGCGTTGCAGCCCATGCATGCCGAGAGGTCGATCGACATGCCCCACTGGTGGAGTTGGTCACTGAGGAACTCCTGCGCCTTGCCATCAGGGCCGGGATGCCACAACGCCGAGCCTTTGGGCTCGTATAGATAGATGTTAGGCGGCGCATGGGCATCGTTGCCCTGCTTGCTGACGTTGGCAAGTTGCTCGGCGAATCCGCCTTTCTCGTCATCCGCATCGAGGGTGGAAACCTCGCGGGCAAGGGCGCGGCCATACATCGCGTGATGCTCCTGGGAAAGGGCGACCGCGTAGCGCTTGCCGGTGAGTTGGACGGTGGCCCCGGTGGCGAAATAGGCGGTGGCGGCGGTGCGCAGCGGATAGGCGTTGAAGCCGCGGTTGACACCGACCAGACCGACGTGCGACTCGTTCCATGGGCCGCGCTTGAGTTCATCATCCTTGTCAAAGCCCTGACCATAACCTAACGGAATCACGATGGTGTGTTCGGCCTGGCCGAAGGCGACGAGCACCGGGATTTCCAGCGACCGGCCGTTGACCATGACTTGAATCACGGGTGACTTTCGGTTAGGTCCTTCGCCATCCGGAGAACCGAGCGCACGGGAGTTTTCGGTGGCGATGATCTCGTCGTAAATGCCGAGTTCCATGGCGGTTTTGGGCGCGATCAAGGCCGCGTTGTCCCAGGTGAGTTTGGAAATCGGATCGGGTGCCTCCTGCAACCACGCGTTGTCGATCCAACGTCCGTCAAAGACCGAGGCATCGGTGGCGAAAAGCACTTGCAGGGCATCCTTGGTGGGCACACCGGCCTTGTACGTTACGATATTCGCGTCCGCGATGTCGGCAGCGGCGGATTGCGCGATCTCCGGGGTGATGAGAGGATACGCGGTGTCCGCTAGAAAACCGTCGCGCAGGAATTTTTTCCAGGCAGCCTCCCCTTCCCCGCCGAGCGCGGCGAAGGTGGTGCGGACGGCGTGATAGGCGGGCGACGGGGCGCCTTGCTCACCCTCGCCATTGATGAGTTTGCCGGTGTTAGATAGCAGGGCGAGCAGCAGTTCGAGTTCGGACACACAGTCCTGATAGAGCGGCAGGATCATCGGTTGGACCACGGTGTGGGTGCCGCGCGCGCTGCGGGTGTCCGCCCACGATTCGAGGTAATGGGCGGCGGGAATGTGCCAGGTGGCGGCATGGGCCGTGGCATCGCTGCGCTCGCCGAGATGGATGCTGGTTTTCAGTTTGGCTAACGCATCCGCGAACCTGAGGTCCGCCGGCGCATCATAAACCGGGTTGGACGGGGTGAGCAGCACGAGTGTTTCCACCGCGCCGGATTCGATGTCGGCCTTGAGCGTCGCCAGCGATTGGAGATCCAGGGTATCGGTCTGCACGGCGGCTAACGGTTTGCCCTCGCCGAGGTTGCCAAGCGCCAGGTTGATGGCCAGCGCGAGGTGATGCACCGCCGCAGGTTGCCGCGAGCCTGCTACAACCGCGGCTTTTCCCGCATGCTCCTTGAGGTCGGCGACCAGCGCCTTGATCCACGCGAGTTGGCTGGCATCGGTGACCTCGTTGACGCCTTGCGCATGGGAAATTCCCAGTTCGCGGGCGATCTGGCCGGCGACTAACAGCACTTGCGCTGGCGCGACGCGCAGGCGGTGATCGGCCATGCCTCCGGTGAGCGAATAGGCAGCCTCGACGGCATAAAGGCGGTTCAACGTCGATGCTTCTGATTTGGTGTCGTAGCCATTTCCCTCCGGCTTGCGGCCCATGAAAAACGGTGTAACCGGTCCCTGCGGGTCGGTTCCCACAAAATCGCAATCCAGTGATAGGATCCGCGCGGCCATGGAAAAATCCGCGCGACATTTCACGCCCGCGCCGAGGGCCTGCGGGGACTCGCCGGAGAGCGCTTCATATAGATAGAATTTGGCGGACTGATACTTGGCGGCGAGTTCCTTGGTCAGTCGGGCACGGGTCGGGCTGTCGTCGGCCGCGCAGAGGAAGCCGATTTTGGCGGATGGATCGTTGGCGATGGCAGCGATGACGGCATTGAGACCGGCGCGCGTGGCCGGTTTGCCCGAGTTGAGGATTTTGCGCGATCGCGAGGGCGAATACAGATCGAGCACCGAGGCTTGGGCGAAGGCATCCGTGCCGCTGGCATCCGGGTGCAGGCGGTTAGGCGCGAGCATCGTGGGGCGGCCTTCGAAAGTGGTTATCACTAACGGAGTCGCGCCATGCGCACGCGGCATTGCAGATGCATAGTAGGTCGCTTTGCCGGGAATCCCCCACTCGGGAGCCTTGGTGTAGGGGACGATATAACTTTCCGGGCGGCGGCACGCGGTGATGCCGAATCCAGCCAACGCGGTGGACGCGCCCATCAGTTTGAGAAACGACCGGCGGGTGGTATCCGCGTCGCCCGCATCGGACATCGCGGCGGCCGCTTGCGGAAACTCACGCTGCAGCCACTCGCGCATGGCCGGGGTGTCTGCAAGTGGGCCCGCACCGCGCCAAACGACGGTGGTTTCGTTGGCGGGAACCGCAGGGTGTGGCCAATTGCGTTTACTCATGTGCGGCTTCAGGAATGGGTGGAATTGGATAGATACAAGGACGGGTCAGCGATGGCAGGTGGCGCAGGTGGTCTTCGGCTTCACCTTGCTGCGCTCCTTGAGCAGGAGGCCGAGATCGCGGGGAGTTTTCACGCCCAGCTGCGAGTTGTTTGTTAGATATGTCTGCGCGTCATACCCGGAATTGCAAACCTCCTCGAGCGGGCGGAGGAAATTCTCCGGGGCGCGGTGGCAGTCCAGGCACCAACTCATCGAGAGCGGCTGGTCTTGGTAAACTACTTCCATGGTATGCACCTTGCCGTGGCAACTCCGGCAGCCAACGCCCCGGTTCAAGTGCGCCGAGTGGTTGAAATAGACATAGTCGGGCGCCTTGTGGACGCGCACCCACTCGATCGGCTTGCCGTCATACCCCGGATAGGCCGGATCCATCGACTTGTGCAGCGGCACTAACTTCGGACTTTCCCGC
Organism: Verrucomicrobiota bacterium; assembly: GCA_026397695.1. GTDB lineage: Bacteria > Verrucomicrobiota > Verrucomicrobiia > Verrucomicrobiales > Akkermansiaceae > Luteolibacter. Next base: position 3,314 of record JAPLUJ010000452.1, read on the forward strand.
TGGACGTGTTGGTGGCAATTCCAACAGGTATTGCCGGTCGGCACGTTCGCATGGCCAGACACCTCGACGAACGAGTGGCAATACCGACAATCCAAGCCGATTTGATCCACATGGATCTTATGCGAAAACGGAATTGGCTGCGCCGGTTGATAGCCCGCCACCAAGGCTTTCGGCGTTGCATAATAATTGAAGGCAAGCGCCACACCCACCACTGCGGAAAGAACGCAGATCGCGATTTTCAGAGGCAGTTGATTGGTCCAACGTGGGAAAATATTTGCCATGGCAAGGACAATGATGGTTCCCTCATGAATGCGACCAATTCAGGCCATTCTCCTGCCTCCATCGGCGATAGGCGGCGAATTGTTCACCCTTTGACAGTTCTCGGCGGGCCGGATCCTCGTTGAGAAAGGTGTCGAATGCCCCGCCCGCCGTGGTTTCCGCAAGTGACGGGGCGGCGGTCTCCTCACGGCTCACCCCCGCAACCAAACGCCTTTCGACCCGCGTCAGCCTGCGGGAAATCCCCCTCACCATCACCAGCAACAAAACCAGCAACCCTACTGCTGAGTAGAGCAAAATCAAAACCGTGGACGAAACAGGGCCGGGCGCTTTGAGAAGTCCAAAGATTACCGGAAATGGAGAGCGTGGGCTCCTCGACCCGGATCGAGGGATCGCGCTTGAGCGACGCGGAGGTTGCGGAATTGTCGGGCCGTCTGGAAACCAGGTCGTTCCGCAACCGGGACGAGGAGGAGGTGGCAGGCTATGCTTATGTGATGGAACTGGTGTCCTACCGGCAAGCCTGAGTGCCGGTTGGCTCTGCGTCAGGGTTGGATGCGGGTGATCCTGGCTCCTTGCAAGCCGAGTCCGCCCATCAAGCCGTGCTGATTGAAAAAGAACGCATAGGTGCTTTTGTTGAGCGTGGCGTTGGTCAGGGATGCCGCCATGCCTTCATCGACGATGACCAGGCTCGGACTACTGCCTACTTCCCATCCGCTGGCGCGGTTGATGTTGTGGAAGGCGGAGTCGTCCATCAGGAAGAGGGCATAGCCATATTGCTGAATGCCGGCCTGCAGGCCGTAGGAAACCCCGCCGGTCTGATAGAAATCGCGGATGGTGCCGTCGTTGCGGATGAGTGCGCCATTGCCGCCCATGCCGCCGACGACAAAGCCGCCCTTGGTGATGTTGGGGAATACGAGGATGCCCTTGGCACTGGCTCTGAGCCCGCGGGCACCGGGGTTGCTGCGGCAGAGGTCATTCAACGCGGCACGCGAGTCCGCCGCAAGTTGGTGGGGATTGACGCTGGCGGCGTTCATGTTGGTGACCGGCCCGTTGGCGCAGTGGCTGAGGGCGAGCGTGCCGGTGGCGACGATGGTGATGGTGACGAGTTTTGTCAGTGTGTGTTTCATGCTTGGTGGTTTGGGTAAACTGTGAGTTCTGCTGGTGATGCTGATGGAGCTGGCGAGGTGAGGTGGTTAGGGGGGATGGTTGGTCCGGAATGACACGGCGTGCCGGGGGCTGCGCCCGGGCGGTACAACGAGTTCGCGGAGCGGGCGTGTTCCTCATGCGTTTTTTTCCGCTGCCGGGGGGTGCCTCCCGGGTTGGTTGGGAAAATCCAACACATCACGGGCTGCCGGGGTCAGCGCGGGTTGCCGGTGCGGCGGCGGCGCAGTA
>JAPLUJ010000068.1 GCA_026397695.1 Verrucomicrobiota bacterium
AGGGTGCGCGCGGAGCTGTCCCGGTTGAGCACCTCGGTGGTGAGTTGGAGGGTGGAGAGATCGTATGTGTAGGTGTAAAAAACAGCCCTTCGTCGGAAGAATCGGGCTGATTTTTGCACAATTGACACAGGGAGAGTTTGCCCAAATCCCTACGTTAATCCAGCAAAAATGTTCCACAGGAGGGTTTTTTGTTATTGAGACTGGGTTGAACAGTGGTTGGAGAGGGCGTGTTAGGGCCGTGGAACACTGATAAAACCGTCTTATTGAGACAACCAACTTGTGACAATCGCGGATAATGCGTACTTGCAAGGTGTGCTAAGGTGCAGCGATGAAGTTCGTTCGCTGCCCTGAACCCAATTCGTTGGAGCGCCTGAACCTCTGCGCCAAAATCAAGGCCGCCGGATGCCGGCATTGCAAGTGTCCCTCTGCGGTTGTCGTCCATGGCCACCTTTGGGGTTATGCGGCATCGGGTGATGAAAGGACCACGAGAGGCCTGCGTTTGTTGTGCTCGAATCGCTATTCGAACCCAGGCTGTGGCAGGACATTTCCCGTGTATTGGGACACCGTCATCCCTCACTGCTCATTGAGAACCTTCAAACTCCTTGAGTTGGTACGGACGGTTGCGGCGGGTCGGTCCACCCATGGAGCGTGGCTTGTTGCGGCACGGGACATCTCGATCAGCACCGCCTATCGGTGGGTTGCCAGATGGCGCAATCTCGCGACCCATATCCGGACGCGGCTTTGTCTCCTGATTCCGCCGCCGGGCAAATCCGACGGTCAACCCGACCTGTTCACACTTCATCATCTCGCCGCGGCTTTCCCGAAGGCGGTCTGTGCCATAGCCGCATTCCAAAGCGGTCTTCAAACGGCCATCACCGGATAATCCCGGATCCGGAGTGCGTTTTCACGCCCGTTCAGGGCGGCTTTCCCGGTTCCGTGACTCCTCTTTGCAGTCACGGACATGATATGTTAGAGGCAGCGTGACATCGCGGCCACTTTTCACGCCCGCGCTGTTTTTTGCAACCACTGGATATGGGATGCGATGCCCGACGCCCGCCCGCGGTAGTTTCCCCGGCGCCATGAAACGCGTAAGCAACTATTTGAGAATGCGGGTGCTCGGCGCCCTCGAATATGCCCAAGGTGATACCAAACTGGCCCGCTACAAGGCGGTCAGCGAAATGACCTTTACCGATGAATACGGCAGGACCCACCAGTTCAGCCATAAAACCATCGAGTCCTGGTGGTATTACTATCAACTGAACGGCGTCACCGATCATACGGGCAGGTCCGACAAAGGCAGTGCCCGCAAGGTCACGCCCGAATATGTGATGGAAGCCATCGAACAGGTTATGCCGTCCTTCCACGGCAGGAAACACAATGTCACGGAAATCTACCGCACCTGCATCCAGCTGGGGCTGCTTCAGGCCACGCTCATCTCGATCGGCACCTTCCGCAAGACTGTCAAAAAGTTCAACCTCCTCAAACCCGTCGACCACAACAGCAGCAAGCAGCGCCTGGCCTTCGCCAAGCCGCATGCCAACGACCTCTGGCAGGGCGACACCCTCCACGGCCCCTATCTGGACAACGGACTGCGCGGCAAACCCATCAAAACCTTCCTCATCTGCTTCCTCGATGACGCTTCCCGTGTCGTGCCACACGGTGGCTTTTACGCGGCCGACGACACCCCCAACCTCATCGACTGCTTCCAGACCGCACTTTACAAACGCGGCATCCCCAAGGCGGTCTATGTGGACAACGGCTCTAACTATTCCTCCAAGGAGCTCATCGTGATCTGCGCCCGTCTCGGCACCGTGCTGATCCATACCCCAGTGCGCGACGGTGCCGCCAAAGGCAAAATCGAGCGCTTCTTCCGAACAGTCAGAGACCAGTTCCTGGTCCGTGACCTCAGTCATGTCAACAGTCTTGAGCAACTCAACAAGGAGTTCTCGTGCTGGGTCGAGGACACCTATCACCGCCGCGAACACTCCACCCTCGGCATGAAGCCCATCGACCGCTTCGGGCTTGACCTGGGCCGCGTCCGCCACCTCGCCACCAACGCCTTCAGCGATGAACTCTTCCTGCTGGAAAGCACCCGCAAAGTCCGTGTCGACAACACCTTCAGCTTTAACAACACCCGCTATGAAGCACCCCGCGATCTGCGCAACACCACCATCACCATCCGCCATCATCGCGAGGGCATAGGCTTCGCACCCGTCGTCTATCAGGACGGCGCGCGCCTTGGTGAGGCCGTCCCGCTCGATTTCGTCGCCAACGACCGCAGGCCTGACATCGAGTTCTGAAAAACCCTCCCCGCCAAGACAACCGCGGATAAAAACACAACAACACCAAACAAACAACATCATGATCAGAAGCTACTTCGGAATCAAGCACCAGCCCTTCTCCATCACCGAGGACTCCCCGCTGCTCGAACATCAGCAGCGTCACTTCGACGTGCTCAAGGTCCACAGCCAGCAGGGCGGTTTATGCCTCGTGATCGGCGAACCGGGCACCGGCAAGAGCGTCCTCAAGAACGCCATCATCCGCCACGATCCCGCACAATGGATCACCCCCGTCATCAATCGCTCACTGCACACCTGGCCCAACCTGCTGCGCCTGCTTTGCCAGGCCATGGAAATCGATTCGCTCGGCAACGATTCAAAATGCGAAACCCGCCTCATCAATGAGGCGCGCGCGTATAACGCCCAAGGCAAGACCATCATCCCCATCATCGACGATGCCCACCTCCTGCCCATCGACGCACTTCACAAACTGCGCCTGCTGTTGGAAGACTTCCCCAAAAACCACAACCTCATCCTCATCGGGCAGCCGGCTCTCAACACCACACTCCAACTCAGCCAGCAGCAGGATCTCAAAAGCCGTGTCACCTATTCCGCCAAAATCGATGCTCTGGCACCGACCGCACTCACCGCCTTCATCCACCACCAGCTCGACCTCGCGGGCCTGCCCCACACAACCTTCACCGAGGAGGCGGTCAATCTCATCCTGCGGGCCTCCGAGGGCACGTTGAGAGCCGTCAAAAACCTATGTGTCGGGTCTCTGATAGAAGCGGTGCGCGACCAAACCCGCACAGTCGATCTCAAACAGGTCAATGCCGTGCTCATGCAGCCTCACTGGCGTCACAACGCCCGGGACGAACCGGCCCAGCCGGTCGTGCACACCAACCAGAAACCCCGGTCCAAATAGCCACCCGGCACCTGCCATCGCAAGGCAATCCTTTTGACAAAACGGAAGCGGGCAATGCTGGGAAGCAACCCGCCAAGGGATAGTCAAAACAGAGGCGACCGAAGGCGTCGCAAAAAAAGTCAGGGGGCATGGCCCGCGCCAACGCGTGGCCGTGCCCCCTGCAACTTGAACAACGATTTGCGGCCATCGGGAGCCCTCTGCCATGCCTTGAAAATCCCGGGGTCCGGGGCAGCGCCCCGGTGTCTCCGCGATCCCTAACGTGGTGACGCACCATTACCCAAAGATGGCTGCGAGCGCATCAGGTGCTGCGGTCCGTGAGGTAGTGACGCACCTCAATTGATCACTACCATTTTGATCGTGTTTCCCTACGTCAATGTTGAGATCTCGTGAAAATCTTCCGATATCAATTATGAAAGCTCACCCTCTATTAATTGTGTGCGTAACAGCTGGTGAGGGTGGTGGCGCCGATGCGGTTGCCGTTGATGGAAAAGACCAGCGGGAGGGTTTCCACGGGACGCGGAATGCCCGCAGCCCCGCCGGTCAGCACGATTTCAAAGACCCCGGCGTCGCCCTGGGCCACGGTGAAGTTGTAGGTGATTTCGCCGCGCCGGGCGAGGGCGGTGAGGCTGCCCGAGGCGTTGCGGGGAAATGTGGAGCGGAAAGCAGTCCGCCCATTCTCAATCCCGCGCCTGTAGGCTCTTGAGCGCGGGGCCGGTGGCAGGCACTCCGCATTACTCCGCGCACGTCACATGGTCCCGGAGGCGAGCAGCTCACGTGATCAGCACGCAGTGGGATGTTTGGCGGTGCGGAGCGACGATTGAAAGGGCGGCGGAATTCAGGGCTGGCGGCGCAGGGAGGGAATCTAACATGCTAATCCGCGAGGACCCTATCGACGTGGTAAACCGCTCCCGGTAAACAGTTCCCGCCGCCTCGTATCGCAAGGGTCGTGCCATGGAGCGATTCAAATCCCAGCCGCTCGACCCGTCAATGCTTGTTAGTCGGGACTGGCCCTAACTAGGTGGCCGCTCACCGCGCGTTTTTCTTCACCCAGAGCATCGCCTCTTCCAGCACGTTGGCCGGTCCGATGACGTGGCCTCCGGGGAAGGCGAACAAGCGGGTTTCTCAGGGGAATACGAGGGAGGGTAATAGACGTGATAAGTCTGCGGCTCCGCAGTCGTTGTCTGGTAGCGGATCGGCTTGTCTAGCAATTTTGCGACAGCCTCGATGGCTTTTTTGCGGGCCTCGCGCACGACCGCCGCGTTTGCATTCACCCGTGCGCGGTCCTCCTCGGAAAGGCGTTCGGGAGAAAGGGTGAACTCGCGACCGTCCTCGCGGCGCAGTGTGACCGCTCCGGTAGCCGTGGGTTTCAACCCACGGTTCCAAGGGTGATAACCGCAGGCAAATCCAGCAAAATAGCGACGATGTCAATTTGCACATCTCATAACCACCGCTCCAAAAATCCAGAGAGCGGCGAGAGTCCGGGCGGCTTTCGGGGGTCGCGGGTGGCAAAATCGGCCAAATCCGCCGCTCTCTATTTAACAGGCGACACCCAACCCCTTTGGTATCAGGGGGAAACGGGCCGTCTGGGACCCAAAATACCGGTCCAGCTATTTGGTAAGTTGACTTGCGCCTTGACGCAACGGCGGGAAAACACCGGCGGCCTGCTTGGGCTCGGCTGGCTCTATGATTTCTGCACCCTCAACGACCATCGCCTGGCTCGCCGATCCACAGTCGAACTACAGGTGGTTGTTCCTGGTCCCGCTATCCGACTTCTCAAATTGGCCGAGTTATAGCCGCGCACATCTCACCCACCAAGCCGACTCTCAATGGCTTGGGCGCTGGCTTTTCTTTTTTGCTCAACGTGCGGCGCATCTTGGTAAGAGCCGAGTTCTGAAGCTGGCGGATCCGCTCGCGAGTCACCCCGAATACGGCGCTCGCGTTCGTCCAGCACGTCGAGCAAGTCTTCGAGTTCCGCGTGAATGTTCTTGTCGGTGAGCATGTCCAGCGGATTGATTGCATGCTCGTCACTGATCACTTCGCCATACTCCGTGGCTTCCCCCTCGTTGATCGGCGAGTTCAGCGATGTCGGCCGGTGGGACGCTTGACGCAGCATTGCCAACTTGCGACGGGGAACACCAATTTCATCGGCCAATTCGTCATCCGTGGGCTCGTGTCCCATCGCTTCGGTGAGCAACGTCGCAATCCGGCGCATTTTCGCAATCTTGTCCACCATATGGACCGGCAGGCGGATCGTTTTCGACTGGTTGGCCAAAGCCCGTTTGATCGATTGCTTGATCCACCAAGCAGCGTACGTGGAAAGTTTGCCACCCTTTTTCGGATCAAAGCGCTCCACCGCCTTCATCAG
>JAPLUJ010000173.1:0-2812 GCA_026397695.1 Verrucomicrobiota bacterium
CACTGTCTTTGGCGATGGTTGATAGATCACCATCAGCTTTCCAGCCGATCACCGATTCATAAGACGAAACCAGACAAGTCATGGCATTGCGCACGCTGCGTCCGCCATCGCGCTCGAACGCCTCGGTTAGAACCGCCATCCTGAACGACGCGCCCTTCAGGGTATCCAGCGGCAGCTTGAATGCGGCGATGCCCTTGTCATCGGTTGTGGTTTCACCGAGGTTGATGGTGCGACCGGCGCGCGATTCCGAATCATCGGCCGCGCGGTCATGGAACGCATAGCCCGGCCACTCGGGAAAACCAAAATCTGCGGGCGACAGTTCAAGTTGCATGGTTACCCGGCGCTCGGGCGCGGGTTCACCGAAGAGCGATTGCACGGCAACCGAGGCATCAGCGGCCACGCACGCCAGCCAACCGGCCGGTGGTGCCGGCTCGATCCGCGTGGCAACCTTCATGCGATCGGGCTGGAATTCCTCCACCCGGATTGCCGCGCGACCGAGCCGGAACATCTTATGCCCGTCCGCATCAAGCACGTCCACCATGATCTGATGCAGGCCCAGCGCCGCTGCTTCGGTCAACGGAAAATCACAAGTGAAAAATCCATCATAGGGCAGGCGCGTTTTTTGATTTCCCACCTGGCGGCCGCGTGAATCGTTGATGGATATCGATAGCGGCAGGCCCTCTAACACCGGCTGCCAGTCACGGCGGCGGGTGATGAACCCGGCATGCACGGTGTCGCCCGGCCGATAGACGCCACGCTCGGTGAAGACAAAGGCTTCGATCGCCTTGATGCGCGACGCGAGCACGCCGTCAATGTCGAAGCGCGAGTAGTCCATCGCCGGGAGTTGCCGTTCATTGAAGGGCAGGAACGAGGTGTCGCCATCCTTGGCCGCCAGCACCGCGACCGGGCGGCGCTCGCCAGTTAGACCGTCGAACGCGGGCAGGCGGGCGTGGCCGTTGGCATCGGTCTTGACGGTTTCCAAGATGCTGCCGTTGCGGGCGAGCGCTTGGATGTCCACCCCGGCCACCGGTAGCCCCGCGCCCAAGGCCATGACAAACACGTCGCGCGAGCCATCGGCCGTTGCTTTAACTAACAACCCGAGATCGGTGGCCATGATGAAACGATTGGAGGTCGTCCCTTCGGCGCGTTGCCAGCCATCCTCGGGTTGTGATCCGTGGTTTTCATACCAGAAACCCGCGCGTCTATCTTCGTCGCCGTAATCCCTGACCGGCTCAATGCGCGAATAGATGTCATCACCACGGCTGTCTAACACGATTTTTTTCACGGGCTCCACGGTGACAAAGAACACGCCGCGTCCGCCGGGGAGTTGATCCGGCGTGGCCAGCGGCGGAGCATCCGCAATATCGATGACCGTTTGCGTGGCCTCCCACTCATTTTGATGGGGCACCGCCACGATTTTGCTCCACCGGTGCACAATGTTATTCGCGGAAAAGCCTCCCGCAAACACCGGCTCATCGAAGGTGCTGTTGCCGGTGAGTGAAACGAGATGCTGGAACTGCGCAACCGGCACCCGGCCGAGCGTGATGCGCAGGTGATCGATGGCGCGTGATTGCACGATGAGTTTGCGTTCGCCATCGAGCGCGAGGATGTTGCCTTTGCCTAACAGGCTGGTTTCTTGCGGAAACCTCGGCACCATGAGGATCTTCTCGAAGCGTGTGTTGGTTTCGAATCCACCGGGGGATTTCACCCCGTCACCGATGCGCAGGAACAGGCTGCCGTTAGTCCGCGCTTCGATAAAGCGGAACGCGTGCTGCTTGCCCAGCGCGGCTTCGCTTTCCACCGGAATGAGCGCAACCTTGGTGGCGCTGGCAACACGCTCGTCGAAAATCAATTCGCCATATGAATTTTTCCAGCCATTCAGGTGCCACCACATGCCAATGCGGCTGGCAATCTCCGCGCTGTCGATGTCGAGATTGGTGGTGATGAACACAAACTGCTGCGGTTCGCCTTCTGCGGTGCGGATGATCTTGGTTTCCGCGCCGGTGATTTTCAGGCCGCTGTATTTGTCCGGCACGCGGGTTTTCGCCTCGCTGTCTTTCTCCAACGCAGCACCTGCTAGATTAGAGGATATGCCGGCGGGCACGCTGAGTTTCACCCAATCCTCCTGCAGCGGCACGACGATCTGCCGGCTGCGGATGAAAAACCGCCGCACCGACAAGGGATCCGCCACCACCGACAACAAGGGCGTGCCCGGCGTGAAAACCGCCGTGCCCCCGATGACTTCGATGCGGAGTTTCTGTTGGAGAACATCCAGCGCGACCGGATGGCTGAGCCTCAACTCGGCGACCACCTGATACACCGAGGCATCCTTCGGGCTGTTATAAAACGAAAAATCCTTCAGCTCCGCGACCAGTGGCGGGGTGGTCGTGGTGATGGTTGCCGTGTCGAGTTGGAGATCTTGCGCGAGGGCCGAGGGGTTCAAACGGGCGGTCAGCTTGAGGCCCGGCGGCCAGTGGCCGTCCGGCTGGAATTGCAGGGCCGAGCAATCCAGCCATGTCCATTTCCCCGGCAGCGCCGGCTCGAGCGTGACCGCATCGCCGGCATCCTTGCCGACTTTTTCAAGCGGTGCCACCGGCGCGCCGGCAAATCCGATAGACCAAGGTGATGGCTTGAGATGCTTGTCCGGCGTACCCGGCACCACCCACCCCGGCGCATGCAACACGCTCACCACCACCTGCCGCACCGGGTTATAGGCAAACTCGCGCGGCCGGTGGGACTCCCACCAGCGCCATGCTTGCCAGCCGCCGATTGCCAGTGCGGTGATTACCAACCCCGTGATCGCCGATGCCCG
>JAPLUJ010000173.1:2831-12406 GCA_026397695.1 Verrucomicrobiota bacterium
GCAAGGACAACAACGCCAGCAAGCGCCGGACACACCACGCCAACCACGGCGGAGCGGACCATGACATGCGGCCAAAGAAAAAGCCGGCCAAACGGCCGGCTTTCGCGCATAAAACCCTAACAAAAGATGGGGTGGTTTTCACGATGGTTGATCTATGTACAATCCCCTACACATGTTGCAAATCAGATACGGATATCGACCATGGCGCGTTTGCGACGGGATTCGATCCAGCGTTCGTATTGGGCGGAAGTTTTTTGTCTGCGTACCCGTTCTTCAATCATTTCGCGGACTTTTTCGAATGGGGGATACGGGCCGAATTCGATTTTGATAGGTTTGACCAAAGTGAATCCCTGAGGGTCCAGCAGCGGGCCAACGATTTGTCCGACGGGGGCCTCGAAAATGATGGCGGCGAATTCCGGTGACAGGTCGGTGCGCGGGACGTTTTCCCGGAGGCCGCCTTGTTCGGCAAAGGCATCCTTGGAATTGACCTTGGCGAGTTCGCTGAAGTCCTTGCCCTCGGCGAGTTGTTTGGCGAGATCCTCGGCATGTGCGAGTTGGACTTCCGGGGTGGCGGCGGGTGTCTGCGGATCGGCCGCGGGAATGAAGATTTTTTGGAAGGTAATCACATCCTTGGAGACGTCGCGCAGGGTGAGTTTGACTTCGTCGTATGCCTTTTGAATTTCGTTAGGGAGGGGCGGCGGGGCGTCGGAGAATTGTTGGGCGCGCATGGCCTGGACGATCATTTTTTCGCGGGTCATTTCGCGGTAGCCATCCATGGTCAGGCGGCTGCGTTTGAGTTCGGAGCGGAACTTGACTTCATCGCCGTTGAAGAGTTCGCGCATTTGGCGTTTGATTTCCTCATCGATGATGGTGGGTTTGATGGACGCGCCTAACTGTTTGAACTCGTCGATGATGATCTGCCGGTCCACCAGTTCCTGGATGATTTTGGCCTTGGCTTCCTTGAACTTGGTCTCGAACTGGGGGCCGCGGCGCGGGTATTGGGCGGCGAGCTGGGCGTAGAGCGGGGCCAGCATGAATGATACCTGGTTTTTGGTCACCACCCGACCGTTGACTTTGGCGGCGATTCCGTTGACCTCGATGGGGCCGCCGGGAGCCGGGGCCGGAGCCGGTGTTGGAGCCGGAGCCGGAGCCGGGGTTGGGGTTGGGGTTGGTGGTTCTTGGGCGCGGGTTAGCAGGCCGGACATGAGGGATGTGACCAACACCAAAGCAAGAGCGGGACGCGGTTTCATAAACGTGGTGTGAGGATTGAATGCCGGGAGGCAACCCCAACGAAGCGGGAGTGTTTCTGGAGAGCGTATGGATTGCAAGCTGGTAAAATGGAAAGAAGCGGGGCGGCCAAAGGGCAAGCGGAATGGCGGGCTGCCGGGGGGCCGGTGAAAAACATGTGAAACGCATTGGCAGAAGAACGAAAAGGTGATTAGAGTCGGTGCCGGATGGCATCAGAAAAGACCAAGGTTTTCTGGAAACCCGAACCTTTGTTGGGAGGTTTGGCGCTGCTGTTGCTCTTGACGGGGTGTTTTTTCGTGCTGCGTCCGTTCATTACGGCGCTGATATGGGCGATGATTCTGGCCTATTCGCTGCATCCGATGCAACGGACGTTCACCCGCTGGTTCCGGGGATCACGAACTTTGGCAGCATGTTTTGTGACGCTTACGGTGACGATCTTGTTTGCAGGGCCGGTGGTGTTGATCGGAATCAGCATCGCCGAGGACGGCAAGGATTTGGCAATGGCGACGCGCAATTGGTTCATGGCGGTGCCCGATACGCCGCCGGAGTGGGTTGGGCGGGTACCGGTGGTCGGCGATGAGTTGGAGATTTACTGGTCGGTGTTGGCGGAAGACCGGAACCGTTGGATGGATCAGCTCGACAAGGAGGTGAAAACGTCGCCGCCGCGACCGAAGATTGTGGTGGAAACCGAGACGGGATTGCTCGTTCAGGAGACGCCACCTCCAGTCAAAAATGCGGCAGAGGAAGCCGCGGCAGAGGAAGAGCGGAAAACGGATTCCTCGCATGTCGTGGTTTTGTTAGGCAGGTTTCTGGCGTGGGCGCGGTCGTGGTTGATATCGGCCGGCAAGGCGGTGGTGCAGGGGGTGGCGCAGGTGTTGATCAGTGCGTTTCTCGCGTTTTTCCTGTTACGGGACACGCCCGAGCTTGCGGCGCGGCTGGCGGTGGCGGTGGAGCGCTTGGCGGGTGCCCGCGGCCGTCATTTGATCAAGGTGGCGGGCGATACCGTGCGGGGGGTGATTTACGGGATTTTGGGAACGGCGGTTGTCCAGGCATTGGTGGCGGGACTGGGTTTCTGGATTGCGGGGGTTCCGGGAGCGGTGTTGCTGGCGGTGCTGACATTTTTTTTCGCGGTGGTTCCCTTTGGTCCGCCGCTCATTTGGTTGCCGGCGTCGTTGTGGTTGTTTGCCCAGAATCAGCCGGGTTATGGGGTTTTCATGTTGTTATGGGGATTTCTCGGGATCAGCAGCGTGGACAATTTTTTACGGCCCTATTTGATCAGCCAAGGCAACAAAATGCCCTTTGCGCTGATTTTTTGCGGGGTGATCGGGGGTGCGTTGGCCTTTGGCTTGGTAGGGGTTTTCATGGGGCCCACATTGTTGGCGGTGACCTTCCGTTTGATCGAGGAATGGTCATCCTATCGAGCGGATCTGGTGGCGGAGTTGGTGCCGGTTGGGATTTCGGAATTGCGCGTCTCCCCGGGATTGGCCGAACCGGTGCCGGGCGGCGAGTCTCTTGACCTGGAACGAATGAAACCTTGATCAGGCCGGCTGCGCGAACTCATCGAACACGTCGGCGTGGTTTTTTTGAGCGTGCGGCTTGACCATGTCCGTGCCACGAATCCATGCTATCCGCCATGCGCATTCTCACCGGTCTCCAACCTAGCGGAAAATTGCACGTCGGGAACTACTTCGGCGCGATCGAACCCGCCGTGCGCCTGCAGGAAATGGGCGAGGCGTTTTATTTCATCGCCGACTATCATGTAATGACGTCGTCACAGGATCCTGCGGCATTGCGCGACAACGTGCGCGACCTGGCGGTGGATTTCCTCGCCTGCGGGCTCGACCCGCAGCGGGCGGTTTTTTTTCGTCAGAGCGCGGTGCCGGAGGTTAACGAGTTGGCGTGGATTCTTTCGACGGTTTGTCCGATGGGTCTGTTAGCCAAGTGCCACTCATACAAGGACAAGATAGCCCAGGGCATTGCCCCCAACCACGGATTGTTCGCCTATCCGGTGCTGATGGCGGCGGACATTTTGCTTTACGATTCCAATCAAGTGCCGGTCGGCAAGGACCAGAAACAACACCTCGAAGTCACCCGCGACATCGCCGTGAAACTCAACGAGACGTTCGGCGATGGCACCGTCGTCCTGCCGGAGCCGATCATCCGCGAAGACACCGCCGTGGTCGTCGGGCTCGACGGCCGGAAGATGAGTAAAAGCTATGGCAACACGCTGCCGATCTTCGGCGAGGAGAAGCCGTTGAAAAATCTCATCATGAAAATCACCACCGATTCGACGGCGGTGGATATGCCCAAGCCGGTGGCCAACTCGACGATTCTGGCGTTGTACAAACTATATGCCAGTGCCGCGGATTATGCCGCGATGGTGGCGGATCACGAGCGCGGCGGCATCGGTTACGGGGTTTTCAAAAAACGTCTGGCCGACGCCTACTGGGATTATTACGCGCCGATGCGTGAGCGCCGGTCGGAAGTTCTGGCGGATCAGGGATATGTCGATCGCGTGCTCGCCGCAGGTGCCGCACGGGCCCGCGAGGAAGCCGCCAAAACGCTCGACCGGGTGCGCCATGCGGTAGGGCTTCGTTGATAAAAAAATAACTGAAAACTGCCATGAAAAAACGCGTTTTATGTCTGTTAGCTAACGGTTTTGAGGAAATTGAAGCCGTCACTCCGATTGATCTGCTGCGCCGTGCGGGTGTCGAGGTGGTGATCGCCTCGTTGCAGGATGATATCCTTGTTGGCCGATGCGGGATCCGCATGGCGGCAGACGCCGCCTTGGCGGATCTCGATGCATCCGCCTTTGATCTGCTGCTCATTCCCGGTGGCCCCGGGGTGGGTGTCATGCGCAGTGATGGCCGCGCCGTAAGTTTGGCCAGGGATTTCGCCGCCGCAGGCAAACCGGTGGCGGCGATTTGTGCCGCGCCGTTGGTTCTGCTGGACGCCGGGTTGCTGGCAGGTCGCCGCTTCACGGCCTATCACTCGGTGCGCGCGGAACTCGGCGGCGGACTCGACGAGCGCGTGGTGGTCGATGGCAACCTCATCACCTCGCGCGGGGCGGGCACCGCCATGGATTTCGCCTTGGTGCTCGTGGCACGTCTCGCCGGGCAAGCCATGGCGGATCAAGTGGCGCAAGAGATCATGGCGTGAGAGCGCAGAGCCGGCAGCGGAGTGACTCTCCCTTGCTGGAGGCATTGCTGGACGCGCCGACACCGCGCCGGATGCCCACAAAATCCCAGAGTCGCGATAAAATCTTGCAAGATGCGCGAATTTTTCCATTTCCGACTTGCCAGTCCCCGGTTGTCTGCTAAACCACCCGCCCCGCGGGATCTCTGGAGGCATCCGGCCCACCGTCGCGGTCACGCGAACACACGCACATCATGGCACGTATTCTAGGCATTGAAATTCCCAACGAGAAGCGCATCGAAGCTTCCCTGCCCTATATGTTTGGCATTGGTCGTCCAACGGCGGCCAAGATCCTTGAACACGCGGGGGTCGATCCGAACATCCGCACCGGCCAACTCAGCGAAGAGCAACTGGTGCGCATCTCCCAAGTGATCCAAACCGAAGCGATCATGGTCGAAGGCGATCTCCGCCGCGAGCGCCAAGCGCAATTGAAGCGTTTGACTTCCATCAATTGTTACCGCGGGATCCGCCACAAACGTGGGTTGCCGGTCCGCGGCCAGCGCACCCGCACCAATGCCCGTACCCGCAAGGGCAAGAAAAAGACCGTCGGCGTCAAAAAATAAATCCTCCGCACTAATATCTCATGTCTAACGAAGAAACCAATAATGAGGCTGCCGCTGCCGTGCCGGTTGCCGCTGCCGCTGCCGTGCCGCCTGCCGCTGCCGTGCCGGTTGCCGCTGCCGTGCCAACTGCCGCTGCCGTGCCAACTGGTGCTCCCGTACCAGCCGTTGCGAATGCTCTTGAGGCGCCGAAAAAAGAAGCCAGGCGCGACATTTTCGCCGAGATCGGCGGAGGTGAAGAGGAAATCAAAATCCACAAGGCCAAGGGCGCGAAGAACGTGGTCCGCGGCGTGGTCCATGTGACCGCCACCTTCAACAACACCCTGGTCAGCGTGACGGACGTCAATGGCAACTCGATCGGTTGGTCGACGGCTGGCAAGATGGGCTTCAAGGGATCCCGCAAGAGCACTGCCTATGCCGCGCAGGTGGTGTCGCAGGACGCCTGCCGCCAAGCCATGGGCCACGGGCTCAAGGAAGTGGATGTGCGCGTGAAAGGTCCGGGATCCGGTCGCGAATCCGCAGTGCGTGCCGTGCAAGGTCTCGGTCTGGAAATCCTCTCGATCCGTGACGTCACCCCGATCCCCCATAACGGCTGCCGCCCGAAAAAGGCCCGCCGCGTGTAATTCTAACATATTCCAGCAACTCCATCATGGCACGATACACAGGTCCCCGCGCGAAGATCAGCCGCCGCTTCGGCGTTTCCCTCTTTGGTCCATCCAAGGCGTTCGAACGCCGCAACTTCCCGCCAGGTCAGCACGGGGTGCGTGCCGGCCGCAAAAAGAAGAGCGAATATTCCGTCGCCTTGGGCGAAAAACAGAAACTTCGTTTTCAATACGGGGTGTTGGAAAAACAATTCCGTGGTTATTATGAGGAAGCCGCCCGCCGCCGCGGCGTGACGGGTGCGATCCTCCTCCAACTATTGGAAACCCGGCTCGACAACGTCTGTTACCGCGCGGGTTTCGGCAACAGCCGCCAAGCCGCCCGGCAGATCGTCAATCACGGACACGTTCTCGTGAACGGCCGTTGCGTCGATATCCCGAGCTATCAGGTGAAGCCGGGTGACCTGATCAAAATCGGCGCGAAGCCCTCCTCCCAGCAATTGGTGGTTCGCATGACCGACCTCACCCAGGCAATGCCGGGGGTCGATTGGTTGAGCGTGGACAAGGACAAGCTCGAAGCCACCGTTTCGCGCGTGCCCGAGCGCTCCGACATCGACCCGCTCGTCAACGAGCAACTCATCGTCGAGCTCTACTCACGCTGAGAACTTCCCAAAACTAACAAGGAGGCCAGGCCCGCCTCGTCGATGACCGGGACACCGAGTTTTGCGGCGATGGCACGTTTCGATCCGCCGCCCTCTCCGGCGAGAACACAACTGGTTTTGGCGGACACCGAGCCGCTGACCCGGCCACCCTTGCTTTCGATGAAGGCCTTCATCGCGGCGCGCTCCAAGCTGAGGGATCCGGTGATGACGAAGGTCATTCCGGCAAGCGGCATGGCTGATAGATCCGGCGCAGTGGCGATGGGGTGATAGTTGTCCGATACCGGGTCGATGCCGAGTTGTGCCAAGCGGGCGAGGACCTGTTGGCCGGCGTCCGAGCGGAAAAAACCGGTGAGGGTTTCGGCCACGGCGGGACCTACGTCGCCGGTGATGGAGTATTGCGCGAGCAATTCGTTTTTCTTCTTTGCGTCGGCGCGGGTGTCGCGGAGGATTTCCGCTAGAACCGGCGAGTTGGCGAGTTCCGTCAACGTGCGGTGGAGCCGGGAAAGTTCCTTGGCGGCGGCTTCGCCGAGTTGGCGGATGCCCATGGCATAGAGCCAACAGTGGAGTGGTTTGGATTTCGCAACGTCCAGGGCGGCGAGTACCTTGGCGGCGTTTTTTTCGCCGAAGCGGCGCACCGCGTCAGCACTGCCGAGGTTGAGGCTGGCGAGGGTGTCCGCCGTTAGACCGAAAAGATCGAGCGGCGTGTGACAATGACCGTGGCGGACGAGGGCCTCCGCAACGATCTCGCCCAAGCCTTCGAGGTCGAGCGCCTTGCGCGAGGCGAAGTGTTTGATGCGGGTGACGGCTTGTGCGGGGCATTGGAAATTCGCGCAGCGCCAGGCGACGAAACCTTCCTCGCGGGAGATCCGGCCGCCGCATGACGGACACTTGCCGCCGACGTGCTGATAGATCGAATAGACCGGCACTCCCGCAACAGCGTGCGTCACCTTGACGATGGCAGGGATGATTTCGCCGGCTTTTTCGACGAGCACGGTGGCCCCGATATGGATCTGCTTGCGGTCTATCTCATCCTGATTGTGGAGCGTGGCGCGGGATACGGTGGACCCGGAGATGAGGACGGGCGCGAGCTCGGCAACAGGTGTTAGGACACCGGTGCGCCCGACTTGCAGGGTGATGTCAAGGAGGGTGGTTTCCTTTTGCTCCGGCAGGAATTTATAGGCGGCGGCCCAGCGCGGGGCACGCGAGGTGAACCCGAGTTGATCGCGTTCGGCGCGGTCCAGCACCTTGATGACCGCGCCATCGGTGCCGTAGTCGAGCTCGTGACGGTGCTGGCTGATAGATGCGACGGCAGCGAGCAGTTCGTCGAGGTTGCGGACGGTGAGCAGCGGTTGGTTGCGCGGGATGTGGAGCGCTTCTAGCAGCGCGTGGAAATCGTGTTCGGTCGCGAGTGGGGGGCCATCATATGCGCCGAGTCCGTGGGCGAGGAACGCGAGCGGGCGTTGGGCGACGATTTTCGGGTCGAGTTGTTTGAGGGTGCCTGCAGCGGCGTTGCGCGGGTTGGCGAAGGCGGGCAACCCCGCCTCGTCGCGCTCGGCGTTGAGTGCGGCGAAGGCCGCGTTGGGCATGAAGATCTCACCGCGGATTTCCAGCAGGCGCGGGATCGAAGATAGAGGATCGGGGATGATGGATGCAGGAATGACAACTCCTTCTGATAGAATCTGGAGGTCGATTGGGACGAGTTCTCCTGCTTCGGTTTTGATGAGATTGCCGCTATGGGCGTCGGCGATTTCCGTGCCGCTTGCCGCGTGTTGCCAGCGGTTATGGCCGGTGGCATGATAGCCATTCCGCATGAACCAATCCGTCACCTCCGTGGGAGTTGGTTGCGTGCCATCGACGAATGGCTGGGAAGTGACAAGCGACGGCCCATTGGCGGTTTCCAGCACACCGTGGAAACGGATGTCATCTCCGAACAAACGGTTGGCCGCGCTGAGATTCGCGAGATAGGCCTGAGCTCCGGATTGGGAGCCGAACGCCGGTGGTATCGTTAGTTTCAATACCCGCCGGGTACCGGCGAGATGACAAACGACGTGCTCGGATTGGCCCCCTAACGAAGGATAACGAGCGGCGAGCTCACCGAATCGCGCAGCGTCGAGGAGTCGTCCGTTTTCGCGCGCCCATGATACCACGGATTGGGCTTCCTGGCGGAACCGTTGCGAAACATCCGTTCCATAACTTGTTCCGAGGTCAGTCGCGAGCCGCTCAGCGAGGCTGAGTGCCGGGCTTGGCGCAATCTTTCCGTGAGTCGATCCGACTGCGGGTTTGTGCTCATGTTCATGGTTTTGATCATAAGGCAGGAGGTCCTCGACGTCAATGTCGGAACTTGCA
Organism: Verrucomicrobiota bacterium; assembly: GCA_026397695.1. Lineage (GTDB taxonomy): Bacteria > Verrucomicrobiota > Verrucomicrobiia > Verrucomicrobiales > Akkermansiaceae > Luteolibacter. Next base: position 11,442 of record JAPLUJ010000173.1, read on the forward strand.
GCGGGCGAGGTATGCAAATTCAGCGGAATGGTGCGGATAGTGCGGACGTTGCGGGTGACGTCGTCGCCGGTCTGGCCATCGCCGCGGGTGGCAGCGCAGGCGAGTTGGCCGTCGCGGTAGAGCAAGGAGACCGCGCAGCCATCGATCTTGGGTTCGACGGTGACGGTGATATCGTCGCGTTTGAGGTTTTTCCGCAGGCGCTGATAGAACTCGATGAGCTCCTGCTCGGGGCGGCTGGCACCGGATTTTTCCATGGCCTCGGGGCCCAGTTCGAAAACGTCGTCGATAGAGAGCATCGGCACGGCGTGGTGGATCTGTTGGAAGCCCCCGATGGGTGCGCCGCCAACGCGCAGCGTGGGGGAATTCGGATCGTGTTGTGCGGGGTGTTTTTGCTCCAGTTCTTCAAGCTCGCGAAAGAGCTTGTCATATTCCGCGTCGGAAATCTCCGGGGCCGCTTGGGTGTAATAGAGCAGGTTGTGGTGTTCTAACAAAGCGCGCAATTCACGGATGCGTTCCTGCGGGCCGGGGGCAGCGGAGAAGGAAAACAGATCAGGCTCTGCCATGGGCGGAGTGTCGAACATTGGCGGCAGTTAGCAAGACCGGAGTCTGCGCCAGAGATTGCGGTTTTTTGCTTGTGAGAAAAGCCTGCGCCGCCGCCGACCCCACGCGCCATGGCCACAAGGCGTGAGACTGGCTGATGCGGGCGCACATGGGCGTGGAGGCCGGGATGGAGGCGTGGTCATCGAAACCACGCCAACGCATCCGTTCGTGGTGGCGGCCGATGAAGAGTTCGAGTCTGTCGGGCAGGCCGAGGTCTGGCCCGGGGCCAAGTCAGAAGTTAATGCGAACGCCAAGCTCGAACAGCACGGTATTGTTGATGCCTGCTTCGTAATCGGGAACGTTGGTGACATCGATATGCCGATCCACATTATCCATGAATATATAACGAACCCCGGCAAAAATTT
>JAPLUJ010000446.1 GCA_026397695.1 Verrucomicrobiota bacterium
CCCGCTCGCGCGAGGCCATGCAAGCCGTCGATCAACGGCTCGTCCACCGCACCGCCGGACTTATTCAATTGTTTGATCCACCCTTCGACAAATCGCCGCTCAATCCGGGTTATATCAAAGGCTATATCCCCGGAGTGCGCGAAAACGGCGGCCAATACACCCACGGCGCGATCTGGACCACCATGGCCTTCGCTCTCATGGGCGATGGCCAGCACGCGTGGGATCTCTTCAATCTCCTCAATCCCGTCCGCCACGGCGCCTCCGCCGGACAAATCGCCACCTACAAAGTCGAACCCTACGTCGTCGCCGCCGATGTTTATGCCGTGCCACCCCACACCGGCCGCGGCGGCTGGAGTTGGTATACCGGATCCGCCGCTTGGATGTACCGACTGCTCGTTGAAAACCTGTTAGGTGTGAACTTGGAGGGCGATCATTTGCGCCTAAAGCCGTTGCTCCCGGACGCCTGGAACACCTTCAAAATCCACTACCGCTTCCGCCATACCGTCTATCATATCACGATCAGCCGCCTCGCCGCGGATGCCGCTGAGTCCCATCTGTTATCCGTCGATGGCCAGCCCATGCCGGGCACGTCCTTCCCCCTCAACGACGATCACCAGGAGCATGACGTCGCATTGCAGGTGTCATAAATAGGCGGATTCGGGATAAAATTACGATCCAGTCTGATAGATATCATGCCCACAAGTCATCTCATTCACTGCCCTACCGTCTGATTTCGAGGTCCCGACTAACAAGCATTGGACGGAGGCTGTCCCGGGATTTTGATGCTTTATTCCGTTAGATCGCAAGCGTCCTGAATTCATTGCCCAGCCGCCGGGCCGTCGGGTCGCATCTCCGGAGCAAACCTCGGCGACAACAGCCTGTTCCGCAGTGAGGAGCGCATAACCACCGAGAAGTGCTATCTCAAGCGCAAGTGGAAGGCGCATACCCGGAAACCCCGCAAGTGACCCCACAAACGAAACCATGAACCAACAAACGACATATATGAAACGCACCTACAAACTGATAGCAAGCCGCGGCAACGAAATCGTGTTCGATGACCGCATCCCGCCCACTTGCTTCGTCCCGTCCTGTCCTGCGGATTTCGTCGGCCAGGCGGGCAAGGTGGCGGAAGTGCTGCTGCGGAAAGCGGAACGGCTCAAGGCATCACCTAACCAACCGCTCAAGTTGCTGGTGTCCGGCGCTCCCGGCATCGGCAAGACGAGTCTTGTGAATCTGATCGCCCGCACGCTCGCCAGCCACCCCGCCGCCATCGAGGACGTGAATGGTCGGGAAGTGGGATTGGACGTCGCCCGCGAGTGGACCCGCTCGCTTGCCTATGCGTCCATGTTCGGCCCGTGGTCTATCAAAATAGTGAATGAACTCGACCGCTGCTCCAAAGATGCCCAGGACATGCTCCTCACCTACCTCGACCGGATGAAACCCGGCCACGCATTCCTCGGCACCACCAACCTTGACCTGACCAGCCTAACGGAACGGTTCCAGACCCGCTTTCAATCGGTGCGTCTACAGCCACCGGAAAACGAGCCCCTCGCGGCATTCCTCACCCGGCGTTGGGGCGTTCCCATCACCATCACCCGCCAGATCGCGGAAGGGGCCAAGGGCAATGTCAGGGCGGCGATGGCGGATTTGGAGATGTGGTTGGGGTGATGAATGAAAGATAGCGATCTAGTGGACAGTTTACCGCCGGGTATGGAGTTGCATGCTCCAACAGCAAATTGCATTTTTTGGATAATAAAATTGCCCGCTGCATGAGTGATGACCTACAAACGGGCTAGATCGTATGAAACCGCTCCCCCTCGTGTTTGTCGCCGTCATGGCCCTTGCCACATCCGTCCGCTCGCAGGAAGAAGCAAACGCTGCACCTTCCGGTGACGCCACTGCCCCGCCAGCCATCCCAACCGCTACCGCCCGCATCATCGGGAATATTCCGGATGGCACGCCGCCTCCGCCACAGCCGCCGAAACCCAAGTTCATCGTTCCTGCAAGGGACATCCTCGCCACCACCACCCAACAGCAGGGTGGGCGCACGATCACCCTCAATCGGATCAAGCCCATCGCCTTGCCGCCGCCACCCGAGCCCGCGCCGCCATCC
>JAPLUJ010000579.1 GCA_026397695.1 Verrucomicrobiota bacterium
GGCGGCACCACCACATTCTCCACGGCGGGCACCTACAACCTCTTCACTTACTCCGGCAGCATCGGCGGTGCGGGTGTCTCGTCACTTACCGTGGCTAACAAAGTCGCCGGGAAGAGTTATACATTCGGCGCGACCGGCACTTACGTCACCCTGACCATCGCCCAAGGGGCCGCTTGGAATGGCGGCAGCGCCAACGCTGATTGGAGCGATCCGCTCAACTGGACCGGGGTATCCCCCTCAACCGGCGACATCCTGCCCTTCGTGACAGCCGGCGTCGGCGGCGCGGTTCTTAATAATAATATCGGCGGATCGTATGCCAGTCTGCAGTTCGAGAGCGGAGCCCCGGCCTTCACGCTGAATGGCAACGCCGTCACCCTCACCGGTGACGTCAGCGGCAACGTCGTGCTGAACAACTCGACCAACACCCAGACCGTCAACATGCCCGTCACTTTGGGGAACAACGGGGCGATCAACACCGCCTCCAACCCCGTCGTCTTCGGCAGTGCGGGCACGATCAACAACAACGGCAAAATCCTGACCATCATGGGCACCCAGCCCGTGACCCTGAACGGCGCGATGAGCGGCATCGGCGGTGTGACCATGGCTGCCGGCAGCAAGCTCAATCTGGGTGCCGATGGCACCGTCAGCGGCACGCTGACCATCAACGGCGGCACGCTCGACAACACCAAGGGTTCGGCGCTGACCCTGACGAACAATCCGTCGCAGGCCTGGGGCGGCAATTTCATCTTCGCCGGCACCAATGACATGAACATGGGCGCCGGCGCGGTGACGCTGAGTGCCGCGCGCACGGTGACTGTCAATGGGTCGAAGACCCTGACCATTGGTGGCGCCATCACGGGTGCGGGTCTGAGTCTGACCAAGAACGGAAGCACCACCGGCACGCTGGTCGTCTCCAGCGTCGGCAGCAGTTTCGGCGCGCTGACCCCCGACCAGGGCATTCTGCGCCTGGATAATTCACTGGCCGCTTCGCCGACCATGACCGTGACGAGTACCGGGTTGAATAACGACTTGGTCCTGCTCGACATCAACAACTTCGCGTTGACAACGGGAGGGATCAACATCCAGAGAGGCCAGGTCGTCGTGCGCGGTACCAGTGTGATTACCAACACGGGCGGGGGTCGCTTTGGTGAATCTGCCGATAGCAATGCAAAGTCATACTATTTCAAAGACGATGCCATCATCAATGGTGGAACCGGCAACCTTGAAGCGCACTACACCCAAGCCGCCCAGTCGGTTTACATCCTGATGCAGGACAGGGCGCAGGCGACCTTCGCCAATGTCATATTCGGGTCGAATGCCGAGTATGCCGACTCAACCGGCCACAATAACGTGCTGGAAGTAAGGGATACTGCTCAACTCACCATCCCCGGTGCCGGCAACATGTACGTGATGCAAAGGATCAATGACCAAAACAGGGATAATGCGGGCGGAGCGCGCGTTCACATGCAGGTCTATCAGCACGGCGGCACGGTGAGCGTGGGTGGCAACCTGAGGTTGTGTGACAATGATCCGGTCAAGGGTGCAGCCACTATTAAACATGAGGTGGATGCCGCCTACAACCTGTGGACCGGCAGCAGCCTGAAGGTTGGCGGGATCATCACCGGGGGCGCGACCCGGACCGGCGTCGGCCAGTCGTACTTCAACTTCCACGGCGGTAAGCTCACCTACACGGGCGCCGGCCCGCAGGCCGACTGGATCAATCTAACCGCTTCGGCGGGCGACCCCGGCATCGACAGCACCCAGAACCTGCGCGTCTGGGAAGGTGCCACGATCGACACCGGAACCCAGGATCTGACAGTGGCCCAAGCCCTGTTGGGCCCCACCGGCCAGGGCGTCAGCGCCATTGACATCACCGGGTTGACCGCAACGGTCTATACCAATGGCTGTCCGCCATGGGTGTATATCGTTCGTGATACCGCGTCCGGGGACACCACGGGCTCGGGTGCCAGTGCGGTTCCCACTCTCAACGCCGCCGGCAACATCACCGGCTTCATCATCACCAACCCCGGCAACAACTACACCCAAAAACCCTTGATCACATTGATCCGGGGTGACCTGGGGACTCCCGGGACGGTTGCTGCCGCGAACATCACCATGGCCGCCAACTCCACCTACACCGGCGGCCTGACCAAGCAGGGCTCCAGCAAGCTGACGCTCACCGGCACCAACACCTACGCCGGCGATACCGTGGTGCAAAATGGCATACTCTCGCTCAGCCCCACCGTCGTTGATTACCGGGGCCACTTTGAACCTCAACACCAGCGCCGCAACGGATACCATCCGTTCGCTCTACATCGATAATGTACAGCAAGCCTCTGGTGTCTGGGGTGCGCTTGGTTCGGGCGCCGCACATGAGAGTGCACTCATCACCGGCAGCGGGAAGCTCAACGTCCTCATCGGTGCGGCTGGTTACGCCACATGGGCGGGCGCGAACGGCATAAGCCCCAATCCCTCGGATGATACCAACAATGACGGCGTAGCCAACGGCGTGGCCTACTTCATGAACGCAACCGGTCTCGCCACCAACCCGGGCATCAACGGCACCACCAAACAAGTGACCTGGCCCAATGGCGGCAAGATCAACAGCGACCAATACGGCACCCAGTTCGTCGTCCAAATCTCCAGCAACCTCCAGACGTGGACGGATGTTCCCGCCACTGGAGATCCAAATCTCAGCAACCTGAGCGGGTCGGTTTCCTACACCCTGACGGGTGCCAGCCCCAGCTTCGCCCGCCTCAAGGTGACCCCGAATTGACCCGCATCCCCCGCTGA
>JAPLUJ010000080.1 GCA_026397695.1 Verrucomicrobiota bacterium
AAAGTAAACAGCGGTTTTGTGGCGGTTTTTCGGCTTTGTGGCGATTTTGTGGCGGCTCCCCCACGCTGCCCGGTCATCTCGAAAACTTGTCGGGCAGCCGTTCCCAGTTGCCGGTTTCCGCCACGACCGGCGCATCCGGGAAGAAAACCGTGGGCTCTTATCCGAGTTCCAGCCCTACCCGCTCCAGAGATGCGAGCGTTTCCGGCACGTCGGCCGGATGGCTTTCCTGATGGACCGGCGCAGGGAGGATGTCGGTGGATTTTCGGGCGGCTGCTTTGGTGGCGGCATCCACCATGTCTAGGGTCGGACGGCCTCGGCCGACCCAGACTGCCCCCTAGGGTGAGATGTCATTGTCTGGCCATGCACCGGGCTATCGCGCCGCCCATCCGGGCGGACAAGTGGGCGCGCCGAGGCCGTCACGCCCTACCCCGCCTTAAAGCTTGGTCAGCGCGTAGGGGCTGCACGGGTTGGCCGGGCTGTCCTCGCGGGCTGGTAGCGGCGTATCCGGGCCATAGACACTGGACGACGAGGCGAAGACAAAGGTCTTCAGGTCGAGTTCTGTGCGCGGCGAAAATGGGGCTGCCGTTTCACTTGATTCGCATCCGCTCCAGTGCCGCGTCCAACTCGGATTTCCTGAACCTGACGGCGCGACCGATTTTGAAAGAGGGGATCAGGCCGGCCATGCGCCAGCAGTATGGGCCGTGGCGAGATTCCTTCTTGCTCTATCAGCATCGAATGATGCTATAGATCTAGTGATGTCAGCCGGTGGCGGTCCCGATGATGTTGGGGGTAACGGAATCCGCGGAATGTCATGCTATTGACAAGCGACCTCCGCCCCTACTCCAGCAGCCTCGCCGGCGGTTTGCCATCCGCCATTGTTAGACCCAGCCGGTCGCGCAGATACCCTTCCATGGCCTTTCTAACTTTGATTTTCAAGACCCCGTTGCGCATCGCGTAGTCGCGCTCCACGGCTTTGCGCGCCGCCTCACCCAAACCGCGATGCGGACTCACCCGCAGTGTCACCCAATCCTCCCAGTCCTTATCTATCACCGGCGGTTCCGCCTCCTCCTGATCCACCATCGGCTGCTCCGCCGCCTCCCGGTTCCACTCCACCTCCGCGATCCGGCTCAGAGTAAAATCCCGGAAATCCGCGTTGTCCTCGCACCACGCCCGCACATGCCAGCGCGCGCCGTTGTGGCCCAGCGCGTGCGGCTGCAGCCACCGCCATTCCTCCTTGCCGCTGTTAACGCTGGCGTAGCGCACCTTGATCCGCAGCCCGTTGAGGATTGCCAGAAACACCCTGCGCTCCACCACCGCGCCGGCCTCCCGCACCGGCATCTTCAACACCGCCACACACCCGCCACCCTCGCTTTCATCGTTCCATCCGGTCCAAGTGCTTCTCGCGTCACCACCCAAAAACCTCGCCACCGCCTCATCCAGGCGCGGGCGCGTCAACACGCACTTCATCTCGGCCGTCGCCTCGTAACGCTTCTGCCGCAAATTATACACGAAGGCCCCGGGGTTCATTTCCAGATACCGCTGCAGGTCCGACGACGCCTGAGCCATCGAGATCCCGAACAGGTCGCCCAGATCCTGCCGCTGCACCACGCCCTTCCACCACGCGCACGTTTCGATGAAGCGCAAGCGCTCCTGTGCCGCCCATGTCCTGTCATTGGTCTTGTTTCCCATCTTGCCCAAGGGGTTGTTCCGGCATCCACATACCCCGTTATCCAATACTTAGCAAACCCTAAATAAAATTATTTTTGCCTGCGTCGTCTTTTTTTATTGACGCGCAAAAGTCGCACGGGTAAACGAATCGCAGCGATGCGAGGAAGACGGAAGACCGCTTCGCTACAAGACAGAAGACGGAAGACCGCTGCGCTCCCAGACAGAAGACCAGAATTGTACGCACCTCCCTTTCTTATCTGCTGTCTTCTGTCTCAAAGTCTTCTGTCTCATCGCCAATCTTCCTGCCTTAAAATCTTCCGACCTTTAGACATTCCGACTTTCAGACATTTAGACATTCTCCCCACAAACACCATGAAAACAGAAATCGCCTTCATCCTCGACCGCTCCGGCTCCATGGACTCTATGACCAACGCCGCCATCGCCGGTTACAATTTAGAGGTTCCTGTTCCTTGGTGCCAACCAGGATGCCATCGCCACCGCCGCCCACATGGGCATCCACGCGCACAACTCGGCCACCTTTGTCGCCGATGCCGCCGACGTCCAAGCCAGCAGCCTCGCTTTTGCGTGCAAAGTCTCGGCCAAACGCCGCGAAACCGCCCGATGCAATCTCGCTGTACCCGAAGCCGCTTTTGCCCATGAGTCCATGACCGAATCCCTCAAAAAATCCCGCAAGAAATAGGGCCGCGCGCAGCTCCGCAGTAGCTGTGGCTTCCAGCCGCAGGCCGTGGCTGCGTGCCTCCGGCCGCAGTGCCCACAAATAGCAAATGCCAGATGAAAATGAACCGGCTCGTGTCGCGTTTGGCCATTGCCCCGGCTCGGTAAATCTACTAACTCTCAATCAGGCCACGGATGCCCTCAGCATCTACGTCCTGATGCCTGTGGCAGCTGAATCCTGATCATGCAAGAATCCGAAACCATCGAATACAAGAAGAGCCTCGCCGAACTCAGCGACGGCCTCAACTCGATTGCCGCCATCCTCAACAAGCATGGCCGTGGCGCTCTCTGGTTCGGTATCAAAAACAACGGCAGTCCTGCTGGCATGGACGTTTCCGAAACCACCCTGCGCAAGGTGTCCCAAGCGGCAAATCATGCATCCGCGTCACCTTCACCGGTAGTGAGACACCCTATTACGCCCATGGCCGCGCCTACATGCGCGTCGCCGATGAGGACCGCCAACTCTCCGCCAAGGAATTGGAAACCATCATCCTTCGCAAGAACCGCGCCCACCGGAACTGGGACTCCGAGCCCATCCAGGACGAGTCATTCAAACCCGATACCGCAAAACTCCGGTCATTCGTCCGCAAGGCAGGCCTCACCTGGAGCAATGCCGCGGCAGCCCTCGAAAACCTCGGCCTCAGTGTGGATGGCAGGCTCGTAAACGCAGCCCGGGTCTTCTTTGCCAAGCCGCCCACCCTCACTTTGCGTTGCGCCGTCTTTGCCAGCACCACCAGTGCCACCATCCTCGACCAACACGACTTCACCGCCGACATCCTTACGCTCATCGATGAAGCGGAGAAATATGTTCTCAAAAACATCCTCATTGGCATGAGGTTGGACGGCCTTGTCCGGGTCGATGTTCCTGAAATCAACCGCGAAGCCCTGCGCGAGGCCATCATCAATGCCTTTTGCCATCGCGACTACCGCGACCGCGACGAAGTCCGCGTTGCCATCTACAAGGACCGCGTGGAAATCCGCAATCCGGGAATCCTGATGGACGGAATCTCCCTCAAGACACTCAAGACCGGCAAGGTTTCCCGCCGCCGCAACCCCCTCATTGCCGATCTCCTCCGCCGTATTCACCTGGTCGAAGCCTGGGGCCGCGGCATCCCCCTGATTCTTGACAAAGCCCCGGACGTTCATTTCAGCCAGGTCGCTGGTATCTTCATCACCGAGTTCCCCAGACCCGTTCCCTCCAAGGAAATAGTGTCAGGGGCCCAGTCAGGGGCCCAGTCAGGGACAGAGTCACGGCCCGAGTCGCGGCCCGAGTCGCGGCCCGAGTCGAAAGTGGCGATGATGATCATCAGCAGCCTAGTCCAGAAGCCTTTGGGGAAGATCGAAATCGCACGTGCCATTGGCCATCAAAGCGTCTCCGGTGAACTGAAAAAGCAGATCCTGTGGCTGAACGAGCATGGCTTGATCGAACGCACCCTCCCCGAAAAACCTAACAGCCGCCTCCAGAAATACCGCCTCACGGAAAAAGGCAGAAGGATGATTTATGAAGGATGAAGGAATTCCAGATCTTGTTGAGCGGACTACGGAGTTTGCGCTGCGGGTCGTGCGGATGTTTGTGGTCCCCTTCATAATTCAACCTTCAACCTTCATCCTTTTCCCACCATGACCGACCTCGCCTCCCACCCGCCCCAAAGCCCGCGCTTCCGCCGCGACCTCCCCACCCTCGAACGCCGCGCCGGTGCCTGGCTGCGGGATTTCAACACCGCCGCTGCCCGGCCAGATTTCACCATTCCCGGGCATTTGGCTGCACTAACGGGTCCGGAACCGCTGGGTCGAGACGGGCGGGACACGTCCATGACGATGACGTCCACGGATCACAGACTTAACGAAAAAAAACTTTCCTCTTCCAAACTATCAGACTTTCCGCTTGTCTAACGCCGTGCTCCTCGATTTCGCCATCGAACGCCTCTACTACCTCGTCGTCGAAATCTTCGGCGTGGCAGGAGAGAGCCATGAGCGGCAGTGCGAACCGCTGCTTCTGCCGGCTTTCGAACTCATCGACGTGAATCTCGGCACTCCCGGGCGTAACGGTTTCTGGCAGGTCCTTGAGGCCGACGGATTCATGCCCGTCCGCCGGGAAATTCTCGTCGCCGACATCGGCCATATCTTCCCCTGCTCCACCTACAACTTCTATTTATTCAGTCATGAAACCCGGAAACAATAACGCGATTACCAACGAAGACGAAATCGCGGCTCAGTTGAAGAAGCGATTAGCAGAAGATGTTGCATGGAAATCAAACATTGAAGACCTCTTACGTATATACGGGAATCAAAACCAAGCTGATATTACTGCTTTGGATCGTGATAAAATATGGAAACTGTGGACAGCAAGCAAATTTGCAGAGACAGGAAGCCACAGTTTGCCCACTCCGACTGAAACGCAGTGGAACGGCCTCCGCGAAATGACGCGCTTGCTCTGTGATCGAACAAGGTCTCCTGGTGAAAGATTTATTGAAGCCAAAAAAGCCTGCGAAAAAACTTTCACGACAGATCATGTGCAACTGCCAGTGATTCTTAGGACGCTTCTGATTTTAGAGCGTGGACGTTTCGGGACAGTAGCAACTAAAAAGCATACAAACCTGCTCCTAAAGTGGTGCGGGAGTCCTGAGCTGGATTATAGTGCGTCCGACTCAATCACAAGCGCATTAGAGAGTGTTAGCAAATTGATCGAAAACTGGGCCATAAAAGTTGGAGTATCAGAAATCAGCGACACTGCGCGTCTTCCTTGGTATCTATGTGAAATTCTAGGTTCATCCAATCCTAAATCCGTGGCTGGCGTACCGTCAACTCTCGATCAACTTTGGTCAAAGGCAGAATCCCTCATCAACAGTAGTGGCTTCATGTCTCAGAAAAGTCTCGTCGGACGTTTTCTCGCAGCTCTCGCGGCTAAGCCCTTCGTAATTCTCACTGGCAACTCCGGCACGGGTAAGACACAACTCGCAAAATTGATTGCGGATTGGCTTTCTTCTTCCGGAACGACGGGACATTCTGACCCATTCAGCAAAGGGGTTGTGATTGAGTCTGACCGGATCAAATATTACGTCATGAATTCGGACAACCACTCAGTTGAGTTCTGGAACAACGAGCAAGAGGACGAAGCAATCAAAGTTTCTTTACCTCATGAAATGATTGACGAGTGGGCGGATGTGATCCGTTCCCGGCACTTTACTCAAGAAACACCGGCGCGAGCTATCCGCGAAGCGGTTGTGCCGCATAGTAGGTTTAGCAGCCAATTGCATTCCTTCGAAACTCATCTAAAAGCAGCGGCACTTGCTCTGCTAAATGCTCAAACCACCGAAGTAGTCGGACGATTTACCTCTTCTTCAGGCTATGCTTTGGTTCCTGTTGGCGCAGACTGGACCGATAATCGCAATGTCGTTGGGTTCGTGAACCACCTGCGCAAGGATGCCCTGGGGATGCCGATATATCAGCCCACGCCCGTACTCGAACTGCTCGTCCGCGCCACGGCTGACCCAAGCCATCCATACTTCTTGATTCTTGATGAGATGAATCTTTCTCACGTCGAGCGTTACTTTTCGGATATTCTTAGTGCTATGGAATCGAAGAAGAGCATCCCCTTGCATAATGAGGATCAGTCTTTGCGAACCCCTTCAGGCGATTTCATCAACAAAGAAATATCATTTCCTGATAACCTGTTTTTAATTGGCACCGTCAATGTGGACGAAACCACCTATATGTTTTCACCAAAGGTACTTGATCGTGCCAATGTCATCGAGTTCCATGTTGATGACAAGGATATTGAAAGATTCTTGGATGATCCGCGGGAATTGACAGCGGCTCCGGCGGCTGGCGAGGCGACCGCAAAAGGATTTCTGCAGCTTGCGCTGGACGCGCGCAGTGGGAAACTTGCGCCGCTATTAGGGCCTGAAAAGATAGAAATTAACAAGCATCTGATCAACCTGCTGGAAATCATGCAGCGCGGCCGCTTCGAATTCGCCTTCCGCACCGCCAACGAGGTGACACGCTACCTCCGGGTGTGTAAACATTTGGCTGAGGACAAGGTGGCTTGGGGCAATGGCGGGGCTTTGTCTGAAGACGAACTCGAGGCAGGGAAGAGGAATTGGCTGTCCGATCTGGACGACGAAATCCTGCAGAAGATCCTGCCACGTCTTCACGGCAGTCGGAACCGGCTGGGGTCGCTGCTCGGTGCCTTGGCCTGCTATCTGCACACAGGTGACCGGAAGGCGGCTGATGATTATTTTCCGGAAGAGGGTGCCGAACTGGCGGCCAAGTCGATCGGAGACACCGATTTCCGGGCAATGGGCAAAGCGGATGCGTTGTTCCCCCGGAGCTTCGGCAAAATCAGGATGATGTCGGAGATCCTGGTCGAAGAGCAGTTTGTGAGTTTCATTTGCTGAAGCATGCCTGCGGCTGGTTCATACGATGCGGTTTCCTTGCCTCTCCGGGGCGGATGGCGGATTGAGTGGCGGCGGAAGGGGTGCACCGCAGAGTGTGGGGAGGCCACCGGTTTGCCGGTCGGATGGCGCGGCGTTGATGCTGATGGCGGGCCGATCCGTGTGGCGCGGGGACCAAGGGGAGGATTGGTCCGCCTGAATGAGACCACTTCGTTCCGGCTATCGGTGGAACACCAGCATGGTGTGGTGCCGCATGTGGAGTTGAGAGTTCCGGATGCCGTTTTCACCCGCACATCCCGTGACCGGGAAGCACCGTCCGGTGATTTTCTGGCGGTGAACTATCTGGGAATGGTGGGCATTGTGGTGATCCGCGGTGGAGTTGAGGAACGGATGGCAGTGGAGGTGGTGTCAGCCAAGTTTTCCTCAGCAGAGGATTTCCGCCGGATGACGTCAGACATTGCGACGGAGTGCCAACAGCTCCTTCTCGCATGGAATATGCCGGCGAGGTTACCCTTCGAAAAGGATCCCGCCCGGCACAAACGCTTGCTGTTGGAGCAGTTTCTGTTTGTCCAACAAGAACTCGGGAGCGGCAGGTTGGAGCGTTGGATCGAGAGCGTCCGAATGAGGCCTCACGAGGAATTGCAAAGCGAATCCTCATGGAAGCAGGCTGACCTGGCACGAAGTACGGACCATCTGCGGCAACCGCTTGCATTCGGGAGGAATTGGCGGAACAACGGTGGATTTTCCCGGCCGGGTGAAGTTCTTGAGGTCCGGAAACGTCCGACGATCAATACGCCACCCAACCAGTTCCTCAAGCATGCGCTGAGCGGCTTTGCAGTGCTTTGCCGTGACGTGGTGCGCAGTTTTTCCGATGCGAAGGTCGCGGTCGGAGCGGACGGTCCTGCGGTGCGCGAAGCATTGTCCCTGCTTTCCCGCCTTGAGGGGCTCCTGGGTTCAGGTTTTTTCCGTGAAATCGGCGAGGCCAAGCGCATCCCGATAGAGAACCAAACCCTGCAAAAGCGTGAGGGGTATCGCGACATCCTGCGTGTCTGGTTGCTTGCCGGGCAAGCTGCGCGTCTGAATTGGGAGGGTCGCAGCGACGTGTTTGATGCAACAGTGCGCAATGTGGCGGCACTCTATGAGTATTGGCTGTTCTTTGTTTGGAGGAAGATCATCGCGGGATTGCCTAGTGTGAAGGAAGTCGCCCTCGAAGACACGCCGATTGGGGATGTATTGCCGGCTTTTTGCGAGCGCAACGGCCTGCTCGAAATCCGCTTGAAGCGGGGAACGGGCAGTCTTGTTGCATTTGAGCATGTAGCGGACGGAATAAATGGATTGCGGATTCATTTTTGCTTTGACCGGACCTATTCGCCGACACGCGACGTGCTGGCGGGTGGTGCTTACAGCAAGTTCTTTCGTCCGGATTTTTCACTGGTGATCTTTCCCATGGAGTTTGCCGATGGGCGGACTTGGGATGCGGCCGAGAAAGAGGCGGAACGCTCGGGCCGGATTGCCTACCTGCATTTCGATGCCAAGTACCGGGTGGATGGCATCCGTGAGCTTTTTCCTGCGGACGAGCCAGCAGTGCTTGATGAGGAAGAGGATGGAAAGGCCACGAATACCTACCGCCGTGCCGACCTCTACAAGATGCACACCTACAATGACGCGATCCGGCGGACAGTGGGTTCGTATGTGCTCTATCCAGGGACTGGCGAAGCGCAGCAAACGTTCAACAAGTATCACGAATTGCTGCCTGGGTTGGGCGCATTTGCGGTGAGTCCTTCCGCGGTTTTGGAAGCAGGCAAGGTGCTCACAGTATTTCTCATGGAGGTTTTGCAATGCCAGCGCGACCGTTTCAGCCAATTGGCACGGATTGGCTACTGGACGCACGATACCATCAGCGAGACGCCCGCCGAGTACCATGTGAAGAATTCTTCCTATCATGGCCGTCCCCCGAAAGATACGAGTCTGATGCTCGGTTTCGTCAGGCCCGAAGAGGATCCTGAAGTCTATCAGTCAAACCGGGCGTTTTTTTGTCACGCGGTCGAGTGGCTGGACGGCAGCCTGCCGCCGGATGAGCGCACGCCCGGTGTGGCAACGAGGCTGGGTTTTGACCCCCTGCGTGCCGAGCTGCTGGGAGTCTATCAAGTCAAGGTCACCGCTCCCTGGCTGGCAAGGGTTCTGGAAGTTCGGATCGTCAGCGCATTCGAACGAGCACTGGAGTTGGGCAGGCCAATTGACTCCATGAGGGCTGCCTACTACTACCGCATACAGCTTGGAGACTTCCTTGATGAGCCGCGGCGGGATGTGGATCAGTTGATTAAATCGCGTGCCGGAAAGCCGTTCGCATGCACTCTAGCAGATCTGGCTCGATGTAAACCATGGATCAAGGGTCACCAATAATATTATGCGCAGTGCTTGCTATCGTTAGATCCCCAACAGGCTGGCTTAAGAGGGTAACCTTCAGTTCGGAGTAGGCGGTGCGCAATTCGGCGAGTAGCAGATCATCGTAGTTATTGATTCGATCAGGATTACTGCAATGTGTCTCCATTTCGATAATCTTCGCGATCAATGCGGGTTTTCCTCTTTCGGCCCATTTTTTGGCGAGAACTGATTGGATGATACGCATGTTCACGCCGTTCTGGAGCCATTCTTCATTGTTTTGTTTCGTTCGACGCCGCGTTTCCTTGCGCCACCCAATCAGGCTTGCATAGGTACGTTGTATTTGGTCCAAGGTGTATTTTGACCAATCCGCTGTGGGTTGAAAAAATTCTCTCAATACGAGTTCGCCAATTGTGCGGTCGCAATTATTCTCCGGAATCATAATAATACCTGGTTTAGTGAACTCTTCTCTTCGAATCTCTATCTAGTTGGACAAATGGAATGTTGTCAAGGCCCAATATGCGTTGTTGAACTCCGAAGGGATGCCAAAGGTTTACTTCAGGTCATCAGCGTCTAGGATTCCCGGCGAACGCGCATTCAACGTCAGACCTTTCAATGTCAAAACTCGAATCAAAACCCGACCCCGCCCCCGAATCATATGGAGCGCTTGCGCTGCCCGCGTCGCAGTCGTTTTTGCGCATGCTTGAGGATCTTGCCACAAGCATTCCACCTTCGGAGGAACCCTGGAGTGCCAAACCGGGACAGCGGGCCAGGGAGATCGTGCGTGGTGCCGGGTTGAAAGCCGGGGCGATGTCGGCCGGCTTGGCGCTTCCGCCGGGACCGCTGGGGCTGCTCACTGTCATTCCCGACCTGCTCAAAGTCTGGCAGATCCAGCAGCAGATGGTGGCCGATGTCGCGGCCTGCTTTGGCAAGTCCGCCCAATTGAGTCGCCAGATG
>JAPLUJ010000415.1 GCA_026397695.1 Verrucomicrobiota bacterium
CGTACCCGAGTGATTCTCGCAATTATGTTAGCGCCGATGCTGGCGAATGCCGGGAATTGGCCGCAATGGCGGGGACCCCGCGCTAACGGATCAAGCGATGAAACCGGGCTGTCGGATTCCTGTGATCCCGCCAAGGCGAAGTGGGTGACGCCCTTGCCCGGGGCCAGTCATGCCACCCCGATTGTGTGGAACGACCGGGTTTTTGTCACCTCCACGGAGCCCGCATCCAAAGGACTGTTAGGGATGTGTGTGGATGCCCGGGATGGCAAAATCCTGTGGCGGAAAAGATTGGGCGACGAGATCAAGGCGCCTCAGAACAACGGGGCGACCCCATCGCCGGTCACCGATGGCAAGCTGGTCTGCTTTCTTTTTGGCAGTGGTGACCTTGCCGTGCTGGACATGGATGGCAACCTGCTGTGGGCGAAAAACCTGGTCAAGGAACACGGCGATTTTTGCACTCAATTCGGATATAGTTCGAGCCCGTTGTTGTGGCACGACAAGATCTACATTCAGTTGCTGCGACGTACGAAGCCCTATTCCAAGGCAGCCGCAGCCGGGCAACCTCATGATTCCCTGATATTGGCGTTCGATCTGCCAACCGGCAAGGAACTCTGGAAACACATCCGGCCATCCGCCGCCGTAGGCGAATCACTCGAGTCCTACACCACGGCGGTCCCGTTTGAATCCCCACACAGGAATGAACTTCTGGTCCAGGGGGGGGATTGCATCAGCGGCCACGATCCAGCCACCGGCGGCGAGTTATGGAGGTTGGAGTATAACCCCCAACGGGAGACCTTGTGGCGCTTGATCCCGTCACCGGTCACCATCGGCGGCATGATCGTGGCGGCCACCCCGCGCGGTGGTCCCTTGATGGCCGTCAAAGCCGGCGGTAACGGCACGTTGCAACCCGATGCTCTCGTCTGGACCTATAACGAGAGAACGACGGATTCCGGCACGCCGTTGGTCTATCAGGGAATGATCTATGTGATGCAAAGCGATAAGAACGATCCGTGGAGCAAAGGCAGCAAAAGCAGCCCCGGCATCTTCCTGTTGGTCATCGATCCGGCCACGGGCAAGGAGGCGGGGCGGTGTCAAATCGCGAATGGCGGGGCGTGGCGCGCCTCACCCACCGGCGCGGATGGCAAAATATATGTCATGAGCGATGACGGCGAGGCCGTGGTGGTTTCCGCCGGACCTAACGGAAAAATCCTTTCCCGCGCGAACTATGCGGATCGTCCGGCGTGCGCCACGATCGCGGCGGCCAACCATTGTCTCTTTATCCGGACCGCCAGCAAACTCACCTGCATCGGCCAGTGATCCACGGGCCGCACCATCGCCGTCATGCGGAGCGCGGCGCGCCTGCGTGAAGGAAGGCGCGGCGCTTGCAGGAGCACTGCCGCCGACATGGCCGGCAAAGGAAAAACGGTTGGCCGCATCGTTGGTTCTTGAATCCCGTTTGCGCCGTGATTTAACTCCCGCCGTGAAGACTCTCTCCAGCCTTGTGGTGGCGTTGTTCCTCGGTGCCTGTGCGGGTCCGCCGGAGACGTTGGTGGTGAAACAATACCAAGTGCGCGATCAAGTCCGCAACAGCAACGATGAACCAATGGTGCGGATGGAGAAAGAACGCCGCCTGCACGGGGCCGTCAGCATGGCCGAGCGCCGTCAGCGACTCGGACAGTATTACACGTTGCTGTGGCACGATCCCGCAGGTGCCGGCCATGGCCCGGTGGAAGTGGTTTTCCAATACCAGCAAGGTGCCACCGCCAGCCGC
>JAPLUJ010000645.1 GCA_026397695.1 Verrucomicrobiota bacterium
GACGAACTGGTTTTCACCGTCTCGACGACCTCGGCGATGGTGCGTGTTCGCGAGAGTCCGAAAAACAGGTGCACATGATCGGCGACTCCGCCGACGCGGAGCGAGGGGCAGTCGATGTTGTCGAGGGTGCCCGCGAGGTAGGGGTGCAGTTCCGTGCGGATTTCGGGGGTGAGGACCGGTTCACGGTTCTTCGTGCTGAATACCAGGTGGATTAGGATGCGGGATAGAGACTGAGGCATGGTTGTGTGGATTCCCGCGATCCACGATCTTCCATCCGCGATCCTGCGCGAGCTGGCCGGGAGTGGCGGGTGGATGTGGCGGCGGAGCGCATGCCGGGAGGATGGTTAGAACATCCGTGAATTAGAGGAATGGCTGGCGGATGGCAAGAGGAAATGCTGAGGAGAGGCCAGGAGTCAGGAGTCAGGAGACGGAAGAAGAAGAGATTTACGAATGACGATCCGACTTCGCCGAGGCTACGACGGACAGGTCTTTGATTTTGGATTTTTGATAGGGAAGAGGGCTGAACCGCCAAGGAGCGGGCAAGGAAAACGGGGAACGGGAGAAATGGGTTGCAGACGGCAGCGCGAATCGATAAGCGGGGATTGTCCGATGACGCTTTACAGCAGCACAACATCATTGTCGGTTCAAAGCAAGAAAGCTGCGGCATTCCGGTCATATCCCGGATTGCTTCAAGCGGGATTAGTGGCATGCGTTGGGGCGTGGCCATGCATCGGATGGATTCCCGCACACGGCGCGGCGACAGTCACTTGTGGCTGACCGCGCTGGGGCTTTCCTTGCTCGCCAACACCGCTCTTGTTGCCACCGTGGGCTTCATCACGATGAAATCCCTGAGATTGAGGGAAAAATCCGTGCCTGTTTCCGAGCCCGCCCCATCCGTGGCGATGATTTATCCCGTGCTGGCAGAAAACCACGCCGCTCCGGTCATCACTCCGGCCACCGCTCTGGCTGCCGCCGCCGCTGCAGCCGCGCCGGCCCCGGAAACCATTGCGACTGCAGGACATCGCTTTGCCCGGACATCCCAAGATCAAAGCGCCCCACGGCCGGACACGCCGGCCTTCATGGGAGAACGCAATACCCGCGCCACCAGCGACCGGCCACCGGAGCCCACCGCGCCCCCCATGCCGTCACAGGCGGGTATCACGCCGAAAGACGCCATGGATATCGAAACCACGGAGAGCAATTATCAGGACGGCAGCCTGGCCTCAACTCAAGCCGCCGTTTCTCCAACCGATCCGTCCACGACCCCGCCGGCACGCGATACACCCATCCCGGCGGACTCATCTCCGGCCAAGGATGCCGCCGCGTTGCCCCCCCCCCACCCGACCGGCCCGGCCCCCGTGTCCAACCCTCCGCCCGCCCGCGAATTGTTGTTAGATGGTCCCCATCCGGTGGACGTGCCGGTCCCCCGCGAAGTCGCCAAGGAAGATGCCATCAAACCGAAACCCGAAGATCGGCAGACAGCGCGCCTTCCGCCGCTTCAAACCACCGGACCTGCGAAAACCCTCGAGACTCCCAAGCCCACACCCCCCAGGGAACCCGGATTCAGGGGCTTCCAACGCAAGACCGCTGTCACTGGATCGATCTCCCGCACCGGCCGCAGCGCCCTGGATGTCGAGGATTCCCCGCTCGGCCGCTATCAGGCCGCCCTCAGCCGCGCCGTGGAACTGGAATGGCAGCGCAATTGCGTGCGCCACCGCGATTTCATCACGCCGGGATTTCTAACGGTCAGATTCTTCGTCGAACCCGGCGGCAAGGTGCGTTCGGTCCAATTCGTGGGTGACATGGCAACCGGAGAAGTGCAGAAGGGCTTCACCTTGAACTCGATCCGCGACGCCGAAATCCCGCCGATGCCCGCCACTCTGCGCAAACAATACGACAAGGAACCGCTCGAACTCATCTTCAGATTCTTCTTCTAACCATCATTATGATAGAAATCATCCGCCCATTGGCCACCATCGCCGCGTCC
Source organism: Verrucomicrobiota bacterium (assembly GCA_026397695.1). Lineage (GTDB taxonomy): Bacteria > Verrucomicrobiota > Verrucomicrobiia > Verrucomicrobiales > Akkermansiaceae > Luteolibacter. Next base: position 1,988 of record JAPLUJ010000645.1, read on the forward strand.
GACGCACTCCAAGCGTCATGGAATTTCCTGCAAAAAGGCGGGATTTTCATGATCCCGCTCGGCCTCACCGCGATCGCCGGCACCACCGCCATCCTCTACAAATTCCTCGCGCTTTCCCGCAACCGTGTCATCCCCGAAACGCTTGTCCGACAAGTGGAGAATTTCCCGGAACTGGCTAGGACCCACCGGATCGAACCGATCCTCAGGGAGTTTGAAAAAGGGTACAGTGCGCTCGCCCGCCTCTCCGCCGTGGCTGTTAGACACCGCGGCAAACCGCAACGCGACATCATCCTGGCCGTGGAATCCGCCGCCCGCGAGGAAACCGCCCGCCTCCACGCCGGCATCGGCGTGCTCGACACCGCCATCACCGTCGCCCCGCTGCTCGGCTTGCTCGGCACCGCCTCGGGATTGGTCACCATCTTCCAAGGCCTGAGTGAAGCCGCCGATCATGTCATCATCGCACGCGGTATCGCCGAAGCGCTCACCACCACCATCTTCGGCCTCGCCATCGCCGTGCCCTGCGTGGTGGCCCACGGTTATTTCTCCCGCCGCATCGAAGTGCTCACCGTGCGCCTCGAATCACTGCTGGCCGACCTGGCATACGCCTGCCAGAAAACCGCCGGTCAAATCTGATAGATCATGCGCTTCCACCGCCGTCCCCGCAAACGCATCGAAGTGACGATCATCCCGATGATCGACATCCTGGATGATCGACATCCTGCTCATCATGCTGATATTTTTCATCGTGACCACGGCGTTCAAAAAGCCGCGCGACATTTTGCGCATCGAGTTGCCGACGGTGCGGGAAATCCCTTCCGACAAGATCGTGGCGGCGCGCTCGGTGATCGCCGTGGATGCGCTGGGCAACATCACCCTTGACTCGCTGGCGGTGCCCGAAGGGTTGCTGGAATCCTATCTCGCGGCCTATCAGAAACAAAACCCCGGCCGCAAACTCGAACTCGAAGCCGATAAGAAACTCCCGCTCGAACGCCTGCTGCAGGTGTGGGACGCCCTCACCAAGGCTGGCATCCAAATCAAGGACGTCCCGGCGCGCGTCAAACTCGCGGATTCCACCCCCTCCAAATGAAATTGCGGCTTGCTCGAGTCCTGCCACGGCTGCACAGAACCGCCGGCAACATAATTCATCATTTTTATTGATCCGGCACTTGCCATTTACCGGGCTTGTCTCTAAGCCCCTCGCCGCCATGGCAAGCATCGGTTCCTTTTCCTTTCCATCAAACGGCTTTGAAGCCGTGGTTTTCGATTGTGACGGCACGCTGGTGGACTCCATGCCGGCCCATTTCAAGGCGTGGTGCGAGGCGCTTGCGCTGCACGGTGCGGGCGGCGTGTTCAAGGAAGACGTGTTTTTCGCCATGGGCGGCCGGCCGACGCATGACATCGTGGTGGAGTTGAACGATGAATACAACCTGCACCTCGATCCCGAGAAAGTGGCATTTTCCAAGCGTGAGGCATTCCTGAAGCGCTTGCACAAGGTGGAGTTGATAGATGAAGTGGCGGCGTTTGCGCACTCGCTGCGGGGGAAAATCCCGATGGCCATCGCCAGCGGTGGCTCCCGCATGATCATCGAAAAACTCCTTCATTCCGTGGGGATTTCCGATTGGTTCGACGAAGTGGTGACGGCGGATGACGTACCGGTAGGCAAGCCCGCACCGGATGTATTTCTACACGCGGCCCGCCTTCTGGGCGTGGGGCCCGCGAAGTGTCTGGCGCTGGAGGACGCGCCCTCGGGGATTCTCGCGGCGCGGCGCGCGGGCATGCAGGTTCTGGCGATTCCGTCGCCGCTGACATCGTCGATGGTGTGATGGGCGGGCAGCGGGTGTCGTCCGGGTGTTTGAGAGAAAGTTTCTAACAACATTATGTCCGATCCGCTGTTTCAACCACTTCAAGCCGGAGCCCTGCTCCTGTCCAACCGCGTGGTGATGTCTCCGCTCACCCGTTGCCGGGCCTCCGCCGGGCGCGTGCCCAATGCCATGATGGCGGAGTATTACCGGCAACGCGCGTCCTTCGGCCTGATCATCTCGGAAGCCACCGCCGTGAGCCCGATGGGTGTCGGCTACCCTAACACCCCGGGCATTTGGTCGGACGCGCAGATTGCGGGATGGCAGGGTGTCACGCGTGCCGTGCATGATGGCGGCGGACAAATCGTGCTGCAACTCTGGCATGTCGGCCGCATTTCGGATCCGGTCTATCTGGATGGCGCGCTGCCGGTGGCACCCAGCGCGGTCCGACCCGCCGGACATGTCAGTCTCATCCGCCCGCCGCAACCGTTTGTCACGCCGCGGGCGCTGGACACGGTGGAAATCCCGGCGCTCATCGCAGCCTATCGCCTGGGTGCGCAAAACGCCCAAGCCGCGGGATTCGACGGGGTCGAGATTCATGGGGCGAATGGTTATCTCATCGACCAGTTTCTTCAGGACTCCACCAATCACCGCACCGATGGCTATGGAGGCCCGTTAGAGAACCGCGTGCGTTTCATGTTAGAGGTGACGGATGCGGTCATCTCGGTTTGGGGGGCGGATCGCGTGGGCATGCACCTCGCTCCGCGCTGTGACTCCCATGACATGGGGGATTCCGATCCTGCGACGCTCTTCGGTCACGTTGCCCGCGAACTCGGCAAACGGAAACTCGCCTTTTTGTGCGCCCGCGAATCGCACCAACAAGCGGCGCTCGGTCCCTCACTCAGGCAGGCATTCGGCGGTGTTTTCATCGCCAATGAAGGATTCTCCGCAGTGAGCGCTCGCGAAGCCATCGCCTCCGGCAAAGCCGATGCCGTCGCCTTCGGCAAGCCCGCCATCGCCAATCCGGATTTGGTCGAGCGTCTCCGCACCGACGTGCCATGGAACCCGCCCGATCCCGCAACCTTCTACGGCGATGGCCCGCAAGGCTATCTGGATTATCCGTCTAACGGAAATTCACGCCGAGTTTCTGCGTGAGGGCGGCGAGCACTTTCTGATGGGCGGCGTCCACCTCATCCGCCTTGAGGGTGCGGTCGGCGGCACGGTAGTGGAACCGATAGGCGACGGACTTGCGGTCGGCCTGCGACGGCCATTCCTCACACGGCGGTAGGCTTTTCAGATGGGTTCAGCCAAGGGGTCAACACCTTCAAAATTTTTTTGAGAAAAGCATTTTTCAGGTTTGACCTGGCATGCCAGCAACAACTATACATCCGTTTAGCAATGATTGGATTGACCCCTACTCAGGCTGCCGTTCTGGCGTTCATTGAGGATCGCTTGGATTCGCACGCTCTTCCGCCCACCTGCCGGGAAATCTGTGCCCGCTTTGGTTACAAGAGTCCGAAGGCCGCATCCGATCATCTCGTGGCACTGGAACACAAAGGATTCCTCGCTCGCGATCCAATGCGTGCCCGAGGCATTCGCCTGTTGAAACCACGGGGAATTCCAGTTCTGGGAACCATTGCGGCGGGCCTGCCTGCCGACTCGCTTGCTTCGCGTGACCACCAACTTGCCATCGACCCTGCGGTTTTTGGTATCAAGGACCGTAGCAACGCCTTTGCCCTCCGCGTCCAGGGTGATTCGATGGAGGGGCGTTCTATTTTCGATGGCGACATTGTAATGCTTGAAAGCGGTGCGACTCCACGTCACGAAAGTGTCGTGGCCGCGTTGATCGATAACGAATCGACTCTGAAAACATTCCTCCGGCGGGATGGAAAGACGTGGTTACGCGCCGAGAACCCACGCTATCCCGATTTGATTCCGGCGTGGGATCTGCAGATCCAAGGGGTTGCCCGGGCTGTTATCCGCCATCTACCACCATGAGCCCCTCCCAGTCACTTCCATTGCCTCAACCGCCGCCGGGAATTCTCCTCCTACGGAGCGAGGCCGATGTGCTCGAACACCATGAACTCTATCCCTATCAGCATTTGTTGCTGCGGGCCTGGAGCGAATTGAAACTGTGTGGCGTCTTTGTCGTGCGGGGAATTCCCACGGTTTACCTGCGTGAAGACCAGGTGGAGCTATCACCCGATCAAATCTGCGGGTTGCAGAAATTGTTCTGGAATCAAGGCGTCGCCACCCTGCTGGTCCTGATCGATCCAAAGAAAACCCGCGTGTTCTCCGGGATGGTAACTCCGCAGCCCTTTCCCGCTGACCTTCCAAGCAACGCGGAAAAACTGAATAGTTTTGTCACGGAACTGAACATCGCCGGCCAGGCGCTGCGGGCACATCGGAGCAAGAATCGCGCCGCTGCTGTCGAGGAATACAATACATTCTGCCGGCAGGTTGTCTCCGGCCTGTTCTATCAGAAATATCAGTCGCCGGAAAAAACCGCACCGAAGAAATTCGACCCGGCTGCCATGGTGGATGGCCACCTGCTCAGCCAACTTGCCGAGGTCCGCAAAGAACTCACTCGCGGACCTAACAAATTGTCCGTGGAAACCGCCCATGCCTTCCTCGGCCGCCTGCTTTTCACCTGTTATCTTGTGGATCGCCGCATTGTTTCCCTGACCGATCCAAAGTATTTTCCAAAACGGCAGTGGACGAAGCTACAGCAAGTCCTGGAAGGAGATGACAGCGAAGTCTTCGGACGCCTTTACAATACGCTCTTTCCACAGCTCAAGAGGGATTTCAACGGTAACATGTTCGATGATGCCGGCTTTGACAACGAACGTGATGCCGTACTCCCCGAACACCTTCAGGCCGTCCGCCACTTTTTTGGCGCGCATGAAGTCAAAACCAAACAACAAGTTCTCGGTTTCTGGCCCTACGATTTTAGTTTCATCCCGGTCGAAACGATCAGTGCCATCTATGAGAATTTCCTCGCCAAGGAAGGCGACACCAAGAAACGCGAGGATGGCGCGTATTACACGCCACGCTTGCTAGCCGAAATGACCTTGGATCTGGCCATGGAAGGCACCTCCGATCTAACTGGAAAACGCTTTCTGGATCCCGCGTGCGGCTCGGGGATTTTCCTCGTTTTATTGTTCAATCGCATGGCGGCCGAGTGGACCGCCAAGCACCCGGCAAAAGCCGCTTCGAACTCCAAGGCGGCCTACCAGACAAAAGACAAAGCCCTCCGCAGAGCCCTTTCATCCTTGCGCGGCGTGGACGTCAATCCCACCGCCTGCCGCATTGCCTGCTTCAGCCTCTACCTCGCATTCCTCGACCAATTTGACCCGAAGGACGTCCGCTCCTACATTCAGCAAAGCGCAACCGACAAATTGCCGAATCTGCTGCGCTTCAAAAACGGCAAAGGCAGGAAACCGGACATTCCCGTTATCTGGGAGGGAGATTTCTTTCCGCTGGCGAAAGAATGGCAGTCGGATCCGATGGAGCGGTTTGATTGCATTGTTGGGAATCCGCCGTGGGTCCGAGTAGGCAGCAGTTATATCGAGCAGGAATACATGAAGCAAACGCCCGACCTGCTGAGCACCGATGGAAATGCTTCACTCATTTTACCCACAAAGGTTTTCTTGAACAAGACCGACGAGTTCCAAGATAATTGGCTTCGACAGGTAACTCTGGAAAAAGTCGTTCAACTCGCCGATTACTCGTTCATTCTATTCACCAATGCCATTTGCCCGTGCCTGATCGCCCGGTACACTTCCAAGCCGCCGTCACTTGAAACACACCGGGTCGAATACCTAACACCGAAAGTGGACCGGATGGACTTGCGGCAAGGTGCCATTCCGATTGCGCCCAGTGATCGGAAGGAAATCCCGCTTCGCCTCCTGCTTGGGGCGTGTGCACAGAAGGCCGCAACCATGGCGTGGAAAAGTCACTTTTGGGGAACGCCTAGGGATTTGAAATTCCTGAATCATCTCTTCGCTCTACCCAGATTGGGAGAACTCGCAGGCCGGCCAAGCGAAGTTGCCATTGGACAAAAAAGATGGTCGAAAGGGCAAGGTTTTCAACCATTGAGTCCCGGCCAAAAATCCGGGGGAGATCCCAAGCCGATCACCACTCAAGATACGGAGTCATGGTCCCCCAATGATCTTTATGTCGATGCGGATTGCGTCAAGGCTCTTGCGGCATATCCTGAAGAGTTCTGTTGCACACTCTTGGACTTCCTGAATTCCAAGGGCTTCATCAGGGACAAGCTACGGCGAAAACCAAAGAACCGAATTTTCCAAAGCCCACTTGTATTGCTCAACCAAGGGTTTACCGGCGCCACATTTTTCAACTATCAGGTCCGCTTCCAGGATTCTCTTCAATCAATCGCCGGGCCTCATGAAGACGAGGACAAGTTGATTTTCCTCGCCGCGTATCTGCGCTCGCGTCTGGCACGCTACTTCGTGTTCCATACTTCGGCAAACATTGGAATGGAGCGTGACAAAGTCCATTTGGATGAGGTATTGAATCTCCCGTTCTTCTTGCCGGGACAGGACGGCGGCGTTTCGCCAGACGCGGAAAACCTGATAAAGCTGGTAGCAGCCAGGTTTCGGACGCTGCAAAAGAAAATGAGCGATGAGGCCCGCAAACTGAAGGAATCGGCAGACCCAGAGAATTTCCGCCTCAAACACACCAATGAAGGGACACTGGAAGAAGAGCGGAAGAAGTGGCTTGCCGGGTGGGCTGTGAAGACCGCCAAGGTCCAAGCCGAAGTCGAGCCGCTGATCTACAAATACTTTGGCCTGGTAGAACAGGAGATAGCGCTGGTGGAGGACACCATCAACATCTCTGACAAGAGTGACACACCAGGCACATTGGACACCCCGATGCCAACGCTTGAACCAATCGACGCGATGGGTTTGCATGACTACGCTCGGATGCTTGGTGACACCTTGAGAAGCTGGTCGTTGAACAAGGCGTTATCGACAAACCTGATTGCGGGCGCGAATGAAGAAACCGGACTGGCGGTCCTCAGGGTCGAGCAGACCAGAAACGCGGCGGCATTCCACACCGCACCACTCACGGATGATCTGGCAAATGCCGTGAAACGCATCGAGGAAGCCGCCACAACCGACAACGGCACTCTGGTTTATCTCCGTGACGAAACATGGTGGTTTGAAGGCCCAGCTATCACCATTGCCAAACCCGCATTAAGAGGGCGCTGGACGCGCACTGCCGCAATCAACGATGCTGCGGAGATATATACCACCATTCAGCTATCCAGGCAGGGCAACGCATGAGCATGACTGGAAATCCGGAACAATGGCGCGAACCGTTCCCGGAGAACGAGATCCCATTTATTCTCATGGCTGTCCTGCGTTGCATGGCGGATGAACGGAAGAAAAGCCCGGAAGAACACGAGAACCCCATTTCCATTCGACTGTGGAAAAGACTCCGGAACGATCTGGATCTACGCCAACGCCCAATTCTTCCATTGCCTGAAGTTTGGGAAATCAATGAGAATGCTCCGAAGGGCTCAGTTGGGTGCCTTGACATAGGCTTTATATACTCCACAGGAATTTCCCATCCATGGCCAATATTCGCCATTGAGGCGAAAAGACTTCATGTGGAGTTCCCAAGCGGGTGGAAGTCCCTTGTGTCTGATTACGTCACTTCAAACACGCTGAAATCCGTGGAGCAGGAACAGGGCATGATGTGTTTTGTGAGTGGTCGCTATTCCCAAGGGCTGCGCGCAGGAGCCATGCTTGGTTATGTGTTTGACGGCGATGTTAGCAATGCCCGTAAATCCATCGCAATAACCATCAAAAAGCATTCGACCAAACTCCGGACCAATGGCAAATTGTGCGAGTCCCGGATCGTGCCAAGTCAATCCGGAATCCTTGAATCCCGTCACCAGTCATCGGGAGGGAATGGCGGTCACAGCCATTCATTCACGATCTATCACCTGTTGGTTGCCATCTGAAGTGCCTTCGGACTATCCACCTTTGGAATACCTCACCGAAACTTCACGCCGAGTTTCTGCTGCAATGCCGCCAGAACTTTCTGATGGGCGGCGTCCACCTCCTCCGCCTTGAGGGTGCGATCCGCGGCACGGTAGTGAAACCGATAGGCGACCGACTTGCGGTCGGCCGGGAGCTTCTGGCCGGTGGGGTCGGTGAAGACATCGAAGCATTCGTAAGCAATGAGCAACGGTTCGGCACACTTGTCTAACACATTTTCGATTTCGGCATTGGGCAGGGAGGCGGGCAGGTCCATCGCCGCGTCGCGCGAGGAGCCGGGAAATTGCGGCAGGTCCGCGACGTGGCCGGTGCCTGCGAGCAGCTTGCGCAGTTTTGTCAGGTCCAGTTCGGCAACAAACACCGGCGCGGTGAAATCGAGTTCGCGTTCGCGGGCGGGCAGCAGACGGGCGAACACGCCGAGGTTTTGATCGTCGGCTTTCACGTCACAGCCGAGGGCGAATCCGGCGCGGTCCCTGGGTGAGAAGCGGACGGATTTGCCGGGAACCAGCGCGGCGATGAGGCCCTTGAGGTCATGGAGATCGGCGGCGCGGTCCTGCTGGTTCCAGCCTGCGGGCGCGGCGCATCCTGATAGAAGAACAGCCAGCGTTTCGCTTTCCTGATCCCTGGCCTTGCCGCCACCGGCATGACGGAAAACGCGGCCCATCTCGAAAAACCGCAGTGATTTTGCTTGGTGGCGGATGTTTCTGGCAGCCGAGGCGACCAGACCGGGCACCAGACTCGGGCGCATCACCGCGTGATCCTCACTGAGCGGAAGTTTCACGCGGATCACATCACCTTCTAACAACGGACGCAGCGGCAGCGCGTCGCCGAGCTGCGTGTCCGCGATCAATTTGATCGTCTGGCATTCGTAAAGCCCGAGCGCGGCGAGGCGGCGGCGCAGCACCATGTCCGCATCGTAGGCGCCATCTATCGGACTGGCGGGCACGAAGGAGCCGCGGAAACGCGACGGCACGTTGGCCAGGCCGTGGACGCGGGCGACCTCCTCGACCAGGTCGATGTGGCGTTGCAGATCCTCGCGGCAGGATGGCACGTCCCACATGCCATCGGCGCGTTTTGTCAGGCCGAGGCGGGTGAGGATTTCCTCCGCTGCGGCTAGAGAAATCGAGCCACCCATCAACCGATCGAGTTTATGTGCATCGAGCGCGACCGGCCGGGTGAGCACGGGTGCGGTACCGGCCACCTGCGTGGTTTCACGCACCGTGCCGCCGGCGGTTGCGAGGATGAGTTTCACGGCCAGGGCGGAGGCTGTTAGCACGCCTGACGGATCCACGCCGCGTTCGAAGCGATAGGACGAATCCGAGGACAGCGCGGTGCGGCGCGAGGTGCGGCGAATGCCCTGCGGCGTGAAGTACGCCGATTCCAGTAGAATGTCGGTGGTGGCTGGCGTGACGCCGCTGTGCAGGCCGCCCATCACGCCGGCCAGAGCGAGGGCGGCTCCGGATGCATCGGCAATCACCAAGTCATCCGCGATGAGTGAGTGCGCTGATTCATCGAGTGCGAGGAATGATTCGCCCTCCTTGGCATGGCGCACGACGATGCCGCCGCTGAGTTTGGCGGCGTCGAACGCGTGGAGCGGCTGGCCGAGTTCGTGGAGCACGAAGTTCGTGACATCGACGATGTTGTTGATGGGCCGCAAGCCGATGGATTCGAGACGTTGTTTGAGCCAGGCCGGGCTGTCCATGATGGTGACGCCGGATATGCGCACCGCAGTGTAGAGCGGGCAGGCGGCGGGGGCATCGAGGGCAATGACGGACGGAGCGGCACAAGAGGATGAGACAGACGGGACGTCCATCGCCCTGAGCGGCGTCTTGAGCAAGGCGGCCAACTCGCGTGCCATGCCGCGGTGGCTGAGCAAATCCGGGCGGTTCGGGGTGACTTCCAGTTCCAACATCACATCCGAGTCAAACATCTCCCGGACCGGCTGGCCGATCACGGCATCCTGCGGAAGAATCAACAGGCCGTCCACATCCGGTGGCAGGCCGAGCTCCGTGGCGGAACACAGCATGCCTCTGGACTCGACCTTGCGCATGACCGCCTCGCCAATCACGAAACCACCGGCCAGCTCGGCACCGGGCAACGCGCACGGCACCTTGTCGCCCACCTGATAGTTCCGCGCGCCGCACACGATCTGGCGCAGCCCGCCCTCGCCCGCGTCCACCTGCGTGACTTGCAAGCGCTCGGCGTTCGGGTGCGGCACCGCCTCCATGATCCGGGCGACGACGATTTTCTCCGAGGTGATGCCCTTGGTCTTGACGCCTTCGACTTCCACGCCCGCGAAAGTCAGAAGGTCGTCGATTTCCTTGACGGATTTGCCGCCAAGGTCGAGGTGTGTGGCGAGCCAGTTGAGGGAAATGTTCATGGGGAAGAGATAGAGGATAGAGGATAGAGGATAGAGGATGGAAGATCGTGGATAGAAGATGCAGAGACCGCCTAGTCGCGGTCTTCGTTGTGGTGCGTTTCCACGCCCCTGGTGAATTGATAGATGGATTTGGAGAGCTGGTTCAGGCGTTCGTAAAGGGAGTGGAACATGTCCTCATCTCGGAGGGATTCAGTTTCGAAAAGGGTTTCCAGATGATCGATCGTTTCCAATGCGGAAGCATAAGAAAAGTCGAGAAAGCGGATATATTCAGGCTTGTGGCGGCGGCGACCGTAGCCTTCTACGATATTGGATTTCACCGACTTCATGCTGCGACGTATCTGACTGCCTTCCTCATACATCTCCAGCTTTGGCAACGCAGACAATGTCATTCTGTGAATCTCGACGACAAGTTCCCGCGACTCCTGCCAGATTCGCAGTTTCTTGTACCCGAACGATTCCGTATCCATGATCTTCTATCTCTTATCTTCTATCTCTTATCTTTTATCTTTTATCCACGATCCACGATCCACGATCCTCGATCCACGATCCTCGATCACGCGAATTGGCGTAGAAACCGCACATCATTTTCTATCAGTAAACGGATATCCTTGATGCCCCAGCGGATCATGGCAAGGCGGTCCAGACCCATGCCGAAGGCGAAACCCGTGACTTTTTCCGGATCGTAGGCGTGGTCCTTGCGGGACCGGTTGATGGCATCAAACACCGCGGGATCGACCATGCCACAGCCGGCGACTTCGATCCAGCGCGGGGGCTGACCCTTGAGCTGGAGCTGCACGTCGATTTCAAAACTCGGTTCGGTGAAGGGGAAAAAGTGCGGGCGGAAGCGCACCGCGGTGTTCGTGCCGAACAACTCGTGCAGGAAATACTCCAACGTGCCTTTGAGATCCGGCAGCGAAACGTCCGCGTCGACATAAAGGCCTTCGAGCTGGTTGAATGCCGATAGATGGGTGGCGTCGATCTCGTCGCGGCGATAGGCCGATCCCGGGGCGATGATGCGTACCGGCGGTGCCTGCGATTCCATGGTGCGAATCTGCACGCTCGACGTGTGGGTGCGCAAAAGTTTGCCGGAATCGAAATAAAAGGTGTCCTTTTCGTTGCGGGCCGGGTGATCGGCCGGGGTGTTGAGAGCATCGAAACAATGGAACTCGTCTTCGATTTCCGGTCCCTCGGCGAGCGCGAATCCCATGCGGCGCAGTATCCCGATAGATTCATCGCGGATGAGAGTGAGCGGATGCAGCGCGCCGCACGGCAAGTCGCGGGCCGGCAGGGTGACATCGATGCCGGCCAACGCCGCGCGATCCGCCAGATCCCGCAGGGCGAGCTGCTTGGCCTCCAGAGCCGCCGTGATGGCCGTGCGGGCTGCATTCAATAACTGTCCGACCGCCGCCTTGTCTTCTTGCGGCACGTCCTTGATACCGGCGGACACCCGCGTGAGGCTGCCTTTTTTGCCGAGCACGGCGACGCGCGCATCCTCGAGCGCGCGTTCGTCGCGGGCGGCGGTGATCTGCGCCAGCGCTTCAGTCTGGATGGCTTCGATGGACTCGTTCATGGGAAAGACCCGCGCAATAGCCGGAAATCCTCCGCCGGTCAAAGCCAAGCTGCGGGATGTGAGAAAACGGACACTGACGAGCGCTGGGGAATCAAGCCATGGCAAAGCGGCTCCGGCTCTGCCGCATCAGCCGGCCATCCAGCCCAACGTCACATGCAAAACCAACTCGTCGCGAGCATTGGCCATGAGGAGGAGTGCCTGAAGATCAGCCCGCAAGCACTGCAACAACGGATCACCCGCACCGAGTGCGGCGTTGAAGGCTTTCTCGCCCGCTGCCTCAGTCATAACCTCATTCACTTCAACTTCTCCTCGATCCCACCCCACTTCTTGTCCGTCGCCATCACGAAGCGGCACTTGCCGTCGCTGAGTTCCGCCCACAGATCGCCCATGTCGCGGTCCATCTTGGCGGCGGCATAGCGGTCGGCACCCTTGTATTCCACCACCAGTATCGTCTTGTCCGATAAGCAGCAGACAAAATCCGGATAGAACCGTCCTTCCGCGGTCTGCAGGTAAAACGAACTGCACGGCTTCCTGACAAGATTCCTCACCCAGAAGTCGATCCGCCCGCGCGCCGCCCATTTCTCCAACTCGCACGCGCACAGGTATTCCTCTTTCGAATCGAAGTCGCCGATCCGCGGGTAATAGTGGTGTTGGAAATCCGCCTCGCCGAAACGCCCGTCGTAATCCCGGTCCGGCGCGTAGGTATCCGGGTGGAACTCGAAACGATAACTTCCGTCCACCTTGATGCGTTCGGCACGGTCGTCGCCGAACAGCGTTTTCTGATAGGCTTCCCGGACCGCGGTTTTGCGCAGGCCCTTGATTTGGGCTTCGATCAATTGGCGGATGAGAAACTTCTGCCGGTTCGCGCGTCCAAGGTCGTAGCCATCCTGCCGGAGCAATGTCCCCAGCCATGCGGAAACGAAGGCATTCTTGCTGGCATGCGTCGTGTAGGGGTCCGGCAGGTTGCGGCAGATCCACGCCGCAAGCCGCGCTTCCGTCCAATGCTCCGGGCGATAGGCCAGGCCCAGGTCGCGCTGCAATTCCGCCATGAAACATACCTTCACCTTGCCCTCATCGATATCGATCATGCCCCCGTCTCTAACTGTATTCGCTAGATCCAGTTGCTTCAGCAAATCGTCCTCCGGTGCCGCGTGCGCGGTCGGCAGGTCCCACGGATAATCCAGTACCTCGGGATCGTCGAAGAGCACCAGTTCGCCGTGCACCATCACCGCCAGTTGCGGCACGCGGAAATCGAGGCCGCGTTCCGAGGGGGATTGGAAGATCGTCACCGCCTCCGTCCGGCTGGCCACGCCCGCCTGCTCGATGAGTTCCTTCGATGTCTCCCAGATCACGCTGCTCTTGAGTGTCTCGGTTTCCTCGGCGGTGAGCGGGCTGGAAATCGTCAGCACGTTCTTCTTCGCGTCCCAGGTGACTTTCGCCTTGGTGGCTTTCGGCAAATCCTTGAGGTCCGGCTTTTCCGGCAGGTTCACATCCACCGGCGTGATCGTGATGCGGCCCGATCCGATATCCAATTTCCCTTGCTCCGTGCGGCCCGCCGTGACGAATGAGGCGGCTTCCCGCGCCTCGAATCCCGCGCCTTCCACCAGACGGTCCCGCAACGCGTTCGCGGTGCTGCTGAAATCATCCGACACCACATAGGCATAACATCGGTTCAAGGCCGCCGTCGCCCGTTTGGCCGCCTGCGGCTGGCGCAGGATCCTCCCTAACAACTGCTCCACCGCCGTCGAACTCTTCACGCCCGCCATGCTCACGAGGATGTAGGCGCTCGCGCAGTCCCAGCCCTCCGCCAATGCCTGCTGGGTGAGGACGAACCGCACCGGGCACTTCGACGAAAGAACCCCGCCCTCGTAATCCTTCTCTAACTGTTCCAACCCTCGCTCCTCGCCGGTGGCGATGACGATTTCCTCTTCCGGGATGTTGTGGTTGTCGATGAGTTCCTTCTTCACCGCCGCCACATCGAGCGTCTCCACTCCAGTCCGCCGCGCCTGTGCCTGGATGAGCACCAGCGGGCGCAGGTATTTCGCGCCGGTATTGTGTTCCCGCCGTGCCGCCTCATGCAACTGCTCGCGGCAGTCGATGGCCGTGGCGAGGCATTTTTGCCAATCCGGGATGGTCTCCAATTGGATCGGCAATTTGATCATGTCCTCGGCCTTGAGTTCCGCGGCGGACACGCTATGTAACACGTTGCTCGGCGTGTTGGTGGTATCCGGCGTGGCCGTGAGTTCGAGGATGCCGCTCGGGCGGAACCGCGCCAGCGTGTCGAAGGACAGCGGGGTCCGGCTGTTGTGCGCCTCATCCACGATGATGAAGGGCCGCCGCAGGCGCAGCACGTTGGCAAAGGAAAACGGCACCACCGCCGGACGGTCGCCGCCGTTCTCGGTGAGCAGATTCGCCCGCTGCGCTTCATCCAGCCCGTCGAAGTGGTGCTGTAGAGCCCCGCTGCTTTCGTAAACTTTCAACCCCTCCGTGTCCTCGCGACGGAACGCCTGCACCGTCGCCACGATCACCACTGTGGAGGTGTCCAGCGTCGCCCGCGTGAGCGACCGCGCCTCGGCCAGATCGATCACGGTGATCGGCCCGGCCAGCCTGAGGTCGTGGTGATAGGGATGCTCACGGTTCCTGAGCGCCTTGTAGGTCTGCTCGCGGATCGCGTTCGAGGGCACCAACCAGAGAATCACGCTGTGCTCGGTGCGCAGCAGCTTGGAGTTCACCAATTCCACCGCGCGGGCGGCAAGGCGCGTCTTACCGCCGCCGGTCGGCACGCGCAGGCAGAAATATGGCATGTCCGCCGGAAACCCGGCGATCGGCCGGTATTGCAGACCGTTGCCCCACAACTCCTTGGTCGTCCGATAGAACGCCGTGTCCGGATCGCCGGTTTCGTGGCAGGCGTTGAAATACGCGTCCACACTCCCGAGCACGGATTCCTGATAGAGCTTCGGTGTCAGCGGTTCCATGGCATCAGTAAAATTGGGGGGGGCGGGGGGCGCACGCATCCCGCGTGCACCCTTGTGCATCCTGCACAAGGGATCTGGAAAATCGGAGCGCTGCGGCTCGACCTGATGAATAAAGAAAGCAAGTGGGCAAGCTGCCGCGCTGCGCCAGCATCTGGTCCTTCCGCAGGATGCGGAAGGAGGCAAGTTTGTTTGAAAACGATGCGCTCGCGCTGGAGGCGCGGTGCACCAAGCCGGCTGGCGGCGGCATAGATCACCTTCGGGCCGTCATGGGGTGGCAGCAGCGCGAGCACCGGCGCCGTCAGCACATTGCCGCCGTCCGCGGACTTATCCTTGAGGCTCGCGTCAGATGCACTTCACTTTGGGGCATGCGCATTGAGTTTGTGCCGGAGGATGAACTGCATCGACGCCCGGCCCATGAAGTTCGCGAACCTGATGGCGAAGCTTGCTGACGAAAGGCGGGCCTGGATGTTCTTGAGCAATCAGGGTTATGGTAATCACATATTCCGTTTTGCCGAAAATCGGGGATTCCCGGATTCTGAAAAACTTTGCGGCTTTGCGCCTTTGCGCGAGAACTTATTCAGGGAGATTGTTGACGGCGCGGACGATTCCATCACACGTATCTTGCTTGAAAACCGCCGATCATTCGGATTTCTTGTGGGTGTCGCCTGTAAGAAGATGGCCCGGAGAACCAATCAACACACCTGGAAGGCGTTCAAGGAGGGCGGTCAATTGCAGGAACGTCACGTCCTGATGGCCATGGACCTTGGAATGAGTGCCGGCTCGATCATGCAGGAACACGCGCTCGCGCAAGACCGCGGTGACTTGCTTCTATTGGAATGGGTGGAGGATCGTTTTTTCGCCAGACACGGTCACTACGCGCCGATCTCTGATGCCACCCCGGAAAATCAGGCCGAGCATCCGGCGGAAAACTCCCTGCTCATGGATCATGACGAGGCGATCCGCAAGATGTTGCACATCGCCCACCA
>JAPLUJ010000718.1 GCA_026397695.1 Verrucomicrobiota bacterium
ATGCCCCCTCTGATCAATTTACCATTGCGCTGCGATGCAGGGCCTAGTCGAAGCGTTCTTTGGGCAGGCCACATTGTCGGATCATCGAGCGGATGGTACCGATGGGGATGTCCTTGCGGGGATGTGGAACGATGACGGTATGACTGTGGTCGTCACGATACTTGGCATGGCTGCCACGTATTGAAATGAGACGGAAGCCGTTGGAAGTGAGGATGTCGATAAAGGCATGAGATGACAGGCGTTTGGGCATGTTATCTGGGAGGATCAGGCAATGGCAAGTTGACCCACGGTGACATCTGAGATCTGGGGGAAGGGTTCGTTGGTCTGATCATCCTCAAGGTAGAGTTCGATGGCTTCCTTGAGCATCGCCAGGGCTTCCTGCCGGGACGCCCCGAAGCTGGATACGTCGAAGTCCAAACATTGGGCGACGAAATCACGGCCTTCGCGGTAGAGGGTGTAGTGAACCTGCTTCATGAGGGAAATCTGGACCAGGGGCTGCGGCTTTGCAAGCTATTAACCCATAATCCGCAGTTGTAAGAGAGCTTCGCGCTGGTGAAAGGATTATTCTTTATCTTTCATCCAAAATTCAACATTCAAAATTGCCTCTGGCCATGCCAGAGTGGGTTGCGCCGTTTTTTCCGAGTTCGCTAACGCTCACACCGCGTTCAAAATTGCGCCGCGCCGCGGCGCTATCCGCCCATGCGTGCAATCAAATGTGGCATGGCGATGCGGAAGCCGACGAGTCCGATGAAGGTGGCGAGGATGGCGCAGGCGGTGACGATGAAGAAGGATGGAAGGTGTGGCGGCCCGCCGCGCCGTGATGACCCTAACGGAAGGGAAGATATGGCTAGGTCATTGAGGCCAGCGTCCTTGGCAATGGCCCCCATGGTGAGGGCATTGATGGGGTTGTGGCGCGGAATGGTGAGGCGGATTTCGCCATTGC
The DNA here is from genome assembly GCA_026397695.1 of Verrucomicrobiota bacterium. Taxonomy (GTDB): domain Bacteria; phylum Verrucomicrobiota; class Verrucomicrobiia; order Verrucomicrobiales; family Akkermansiaceae; genus Luteolibacter. Next base: position 944 of record JAPLUJ010000718.1, read on the forward strand.
TCATCACGATATGAGCGGATTCACGGGCGATTTTAAAGCCGAGTTTTTGGAAAACCCGGACCGCGTCTTTGTGGTTTACTCCGGGAAGCTTTGGCATCAGACGGCGATTTCCATGGTTTCGGCGCTCTTGATGCCAGCCTCCTCGGCTTCCACTGTGAGCCAATCGACGATTGCCTCACGAATGGCAGCGAGTGCTTCAGCACGAGTGACTCCCTGGGAGTGGCATCCCGGCAGATCCAAGCACGAGACTGACCAGCCTTCATCTGTCTCAACGAGTCGAATACGATAATTCATGGGATGAGTATAACGGTGGCGGATTCCGAGTCAAACGGGATTGTTGCCAGGAGATGCGTTAGAGCGGCGGTCTGGGACCGTCGGCTGGCGCATGCATCGCGCGTTTCATTGGCATCGACGCTCATAGAGCGCCGCTACAATGGGGGCGGATTAGTCGGCGCGGCGAGGCCGCCACGCCCTACCTGCTCTCCCACTGCAGCTTATCGAGGACCTCGCGTTGGAAGAGGGACCAGGCATCGTCTTCGTCCGAAGAACCGAAGAGGCCCGCCTCGAGGACGCGCGCTTGGCCGCGGTGGCGCAGGAACGCTGTCTGGAAGCGGGTGCTGCGATCCTGGGTCAGGCTTTCTAACAATCCGTAGCCCTGGATCCAAGGGAGTTTATACACATAAACCGGGTTGCCATTGGGCAGGGCAAGCAAGGTGTAGTTGAAGCGCAGGGTCTCGCCGTTGGCGGCCTTGTAGGCCCGCTGTCCGCCGCTTTGCAGGAGCTTGAAGCTGCCATGCCTGACGTTGCAAATCTCGGGTTCGTGGCCACCGACATCACTAAATGGCCCGAGTTCGATGCTGTCCCACTCGAAATAGAAGAAGGTCATTTTCCGCCCTTCGGGCAGATCTTTCGTTAGTTCCGCGCCGCGGTCGGCGCGATACATCTCCAGAGCTGGGCCGAAGGGCGGCGGCGCGGATGTTAGAAGAGTCGCGCCTTTCCAATAAAACACCGGGGCGGTGGAGGGCTGCAAGCCGGCGTTGCGCCAGGCCGGGATGGCGGCTTCCAAGGCGAAGAGGAAGAGGAGAAAAAGAAGAGAAAAATGATGAATTTTAAATTTTGAATTTTGAATTGGAAGAGAGAGGAAGAAATGTTGAATGTTGAATTTTGAACGCGGAGTGAGCGTTAGCGAGCTTGGATGAATCCGGCGCAGCCCTAACTGGCATGGCCGAAGGCAATTTTGAATGGGAAGAGAGCTTCGCTCAGTGCGAGAACTGGAGGATTCGTCTTTCATTCAACATTTAAAATTCAACATTCAAAATTCAAAATCGTTATTCCATCCGCAGGTCGGCGAGCATGGATTGTTCGAAGGCCAGCCAGGCGGCGGCGGGGTTGGGGGCGCCGCGGACGGCGCCTTGGATGACGCGGGCATAGGCGGGGCGGGAGCGGGTGAGAGCGCAATGGATGCGGATGGCACGCAAGTGATCGAAGGGCACGCCGCCGAGACCGGTGCGGGCATTGGCAGCGGGCATGCCGGCAACCCAGACGGCGCGGAACGCATGCACCTGGGGGCCGCGAACTGCCAAGCCATTGGTTTGTCCGGGTTCGCGAAAGACGGTGTGGTCGAAGGAGAGCGTGGGGCCGGGTTGCGGCAATTTTGAATTATCAATTTTGGATGTTGAATGTTGGATAGGAGAAGAAGAGGCGCTTGTTCTGGCGTTTCTCGCGCCGTTGGCGACAAGTCCGTCTTCGCGAGGCTTCACCGGGACAAGTGGGCTGGCCCGGCGGTCCTGCCCTACCGTGTAGGCAATGGGCTTTTCCTTGGAGACGAGGGTCATGCCGATGGAGCCCATGCAGGCCTCGGGCATGTGCCGGAACGCCTCCAACACGCTGCCGGTGTCGGTGCCGTCCCACTCGAAAAACGCGAGATGCAGGCCGATGGTGTCGTCGAGTTTGACGTGCAACACCTGGCCGCTGGAACAGCGCAGCATGGGCGCGGCTTGGGCGCAAACGTCGGGCAGCGGGGTGTAGGAAGAGGATGGTGGATCGTGGATGGTGGATCGTGGATCATCAAGAGAGGGAATCGCTGCGTCATCTTCAATCTTCGATCCTCTATCTCCCATCTGCGATCCTCTATCTTCCATCCGCGATCCTCTATCTTCCATCTGCGATCCTCTATCTCCCATCTGCGGCCGATAGGCCAGCACGGGCTGGCCGAGGCCGGCGGGGCTCGGGTGCATCCACCAGTAGGCCAAGCCTTCGGTCGCGCCAAGGGTGAGGGCGATGGCGGAGAGAGACGCAAGACTGGCAGACCCAAGACGCAAGATAAGAGATGTCGGATGTCGGGTGAAGAGGAAGAAAGTCTAAAGGTCTAAAGGTCTAAAGGTCTAAAGGTCGAAGATCGCAATTAGCACTCCAAAGGCATTTCTTTGGGTGGAG
>JAPLUJ010000422.1 GCA_026397695.1 Verrucomicrobiota bacterium
AAACTGGTGAAGGACGGCCACGCCGACGCGGTCGTGTCGGCCGGCAACACGGGTGGCACCGTGGCTGCGGCCACCTTGATCCTGCGGACGCTGCCAGGCGTGGACCGGGCCGGCATTGCGACCGCCATCCCGAACGAACACGGGCTGTGCCACATTCTGGACGCCGGCGCGAATCCCGAGGCCAAACCCGAACACCTCGTCGCCTACGCGGTGATGGGCACGGCATTCTCGCGCAATGTCCTGGGCGTGAAGAACCCGAAAGTCGGCCTGATGTCTAACGGCGAGGAAGACGGGAAAGGCACCGCCTTCACCAAGGAAACCTTCAAGTTGCTCAAACAAACGCCGGGCATCCATTTCGTCGGCAATGTGGAAGGTGGCGACCTGTTTGAAACCCAACTCGATGTGGTTCTGTGTGATGGATTTGTGGGCAATATCTTGCTCAAGGCCGTGGAGGCCACGGCCAAGGCTGTTTCCAAATGGTTGAAAGCCGAAATCAAGGGCAATCCCCTGCGCCTGTGCGGGGCCGTGCTCGCCCAAGGGGCGTTCAAGGCGCTCAAGAAAAAAAGCAGTTATGAGAATTACGGTGGCAGTCCGCTGCTCGGGGTGAATGGCGTGGTCATCATCGCCCACGGATCCTCGACCGCACTGGCCGTGCGCAACGCGATCCGGGTCGGCATGGAAACCGTCGAAAACCGCGTGAATCGGCACATTGAGGAAACGCTGGCGGCGATGGCCACAGCACCCGGGCACCACGAGTGAGCGACGGTCGCCGCTCCGCCGTTGCATGTTGAGCTCATGCGTCGGGGGAACCAGCTGCCGATGGTCCCGTCATGGTCCAGGGCGATTTGGAGATCGCCCCGCCAGAACTTTTTTTCTCCTGCCACCGTTGCCTGTCTTGGTGAACTTCGCGCTTGTGACGATCCATTTCTGGTTTCAATCTCGCGCCGCATGAGTGAAACGACTTCTGATATCAACGTCTGTATCGCGGGCACCGGCAGTTATGTGCCTGCCAGAATTCTCACCAATGCCGACCTCGCCGTCATGGTGGACACCAGCGACGAATGGATCTTCAGCCGGACGGGTATCAGGGAACGCCGGATCGCCGCCAAGGATGAGTTCACCTCCCACTTGGCCACCAAGGCGGCGGTGCAAGCACTCACCCAAGCAAACCTCGCTCCGGAGGATCTCGAACTCATCATCATCGCCACCATCACGCCGGATACGCTCACCCCGGCCACCGCCTGTTATGTCCAGCAACGCCTCGGCGCGCACCGCGCGGTGGCCTTCGATATTTCCGCGGCGTGTTCGGGATTCCTCTACGCCATGAAGATCTGCAAACGCCTGATTGCCGACGGTGCCTTCAACAACGCGCTCATCATCGGTGCGGATAAACTCTCATCGATCACCAATTGGGAGGATCGCGCGACCTGTGTGTTGTTCGGCGATGGTGCCGGCGCCGCCGTCCTGCGGCGCTCTCAACCCGGGGAGGGCGCGATTGTCGCCACCGAAATGGGCACCGACGGCAATCTAACACACATCCTGTCGGTGCCCGGTGGCGGGACCGCCTGCCCGATCACTCCCGACAACGTCCATGATCACCTGCAGACGCTATACATGCAGGGCAAGGAGGTTTTCAAGGTGGCCGTAAACCGCATGAAGGAAGCGGCGGAAACGGTCATCCAGCGGGCCGGTTGGCAAGCCGAGGACATCGCCTGCGTCATCCCGCATCAAGCGAACCGGCGCATCATCGACGCCATCGCCGACCGCCTCGCCGTGCCTAACGAGCGCGTGTTCGTCAATCTCGAAAAATACGGCAACACCTCGGCTGCGGCCGTGGCCATCGCGCTGGACGAAGCCAGCCGCACCGGTGCCTTCAAGCGTGGCGACCACATCGTGCTGGTGGTCTTCGGTGCCGGCCTCACCTGGGCCGCTGCGGCGATCCGCTGGTGAGCGATTGTTTGCTCTCAGGGAGCTTGGAGATCGTCGCGGTTGGCCTTGTCTTTGGGCGTTTTGGGATTGGTCTTGCCGTCCTTGCCGACGGTCCAAAGGTCGTAGTCCGGGTTCTGGGTGTTGGTGTTGGTCTTGCCCGCCGCGTCGAGACTGGAGCGGTAACGGTATTCGTTGCCCCAGGGATCGTAGATCTTGGTCGTGGGCGACGCCGTGCCGGATGTCCAACCCTGTTTGTTGTTAGCTGGATCCAGTGACTGTAGATAGACCTTCTGATCCGCATCCCCCTGGGCATTGCCCACCGGAGCGCCCTTGCCGTCATTGTTGGAATCCCAATAAAGCGCCTTGAACAGAATGTAGGAATTGCCTTCGCCCTTGGGTGAGTCCGGGGTGGCGGGATAGGCACCGTTATCCAGTTTGTAGTCCGCGAGCGCGTTGGCTAGCAGGGCCATCTGAACCTTGGCCTTTTCCTTGGCCTGGCGCTCGTTGACGAAACCCAGACCGCCGACGACGAGGCTGGCCAGAATGATGATGATCGTGATCACCGCTATCATCTCGATGAGGGAAAAGGCGGCGTGGCCGTTGCGTGGGGTCGCTGGCGAGACCGCGATGAAGTCGCATCGAGAGGAGTTTGCCAACGTTCTGCGATCTCTTATTGGTTGCCCATCGTCTCGATCATCTTAATCAGGGGCAGGAATAAGGCAAATACCACCGAGCCCACGACGAGCGCCAGGAACACGATCATGATCGGTTCGAGGATCGATGTCAGCGCGGTCACCGAGTTGTCCACTTCGTCGTCATAGACGTCCGCCACCTTGAGGAGCATTTCGGGGAGTTGGCCGGTTTCCTCGCCGACGTCCACCATGGAGATGACCATGCTCGGGAAGACCCCGGATGCTTGCAGCGGCGCAACGATGGTTTCCCCTTCCTTGACGGATTCATGGACCTTGTCGATGGCTTGGGAAAGCACCACGTTGCCGGCGGTGTCGCGGGTGATATTGAGCGCCTGAAGAATGGGCACCCCGGATGTCACCAGCGTGCCAAGCGTGCGGGAAAAGCGCGACACGGCGCTCTTGCGCTGGATGTCACCCAAAATGGGCAGTCGCAGCTTCAGCGTGTCAATCGCCTTGCGGCCACCCTTGGTGCGTCCCCACAGGTTGAAAAAGAAGATTCCAAAGCCGAGGATGATGAAGACGAAAACGATGTTCGGCACGAACAGCGGATTCGCCAGGAAAAATTCCGACGTGCCGAAAACGATTTTGGAAATCGTCGGCAGTTCCGATTCCGTGCTGGCGAACATCTCCTTGAATTTCGGCACGATGAAAATCATCAGGAAAACCAGGATGGCGACGGCGATGAACATGACGATCACCGGATAGACCATCGCGGAAACGATCTTGTTTTTGAGCTTCTGGGCTTTTTCCTGATATTCGGCGAGACGGTTGAGAACGATTTCGAGCACCCCGCCGAGTTCGCCGGCCTTGACCATGTTCACATAGAGTTTGTTGAAGATCTTCGGGTGCTGGGCGAGCGACTCGGAGAACGTGGACCCGCTCTGCACGTTTTCGGCGAGCGCACCGACGGTCGCACGGAGCACCAGATGGGGCTCCTGCTTCTCCAGCACCGTGAGACTGCGCAGCAGCGGCAGGCCCGAATCGATCAGGGTGGCAAGCTGGCGGGTGAAAATCATCAGGTTCTTGGGTTTGACCCGGCCACCGACGAGGCTTTTGGACGCCTTGTTAGCCTTTGCTTTGGCCTTGCTCTTGACGGGAGCGGCGAGCTTGCCTTGCTTGCCCTTGCCCTCTTCCTGGATCTGGGTCGGATAGAGTCCTTTGGCGCGGAGTTGCTGGATGGCTTCGGTTTCGTTGTTGGCGGAAACGATGCCGTTGGTTTGCTCGCCTTTGGCATCAAGCGCGGAGTATTGGAAATTGGCCATGGGATGGTTGCGGTTGTTGGAGATTGTTTGGGAGGACAGGGAATCTGGAAATCAGAGGCATCACGATAGGATCATCCGGACAAATATCAAGTATATTTAAGAATCTCTTCGATGGTGGTGTTGCCCAGGTAGATATTGCGCAAGCCATCCTCGCGGAGAGTAGTCATGCCAAGCTCGATGGCTTTCTGCTTGATCACCACGGTCGGGGCGCGGGCGGTGATGAGTTCCCGCAGGGGCTCGGTTATGTGCAGCAATTCAAATAGTCCGCGCCGTCCGCGATAACCGGTTTGTCCACACACCTCGCAGCCGATACCGGTCGAAAAATGCTTGTCACCGAGTTCATGGGCGGAAACGCCCAACTGGTTCAAGATCGCCTCGTTCGGCTCGTAGGGAGCCTTGCACACCTTGCAAATGGTGCGGACCAGACGCTGGGCAAGCACCCCTTCCAGCGAGGCGGCGAGGAGGAACGGTTCGCATCCCATGTCCACCAGGCGGGTGACCGCTCCGGAGGCGTCGTTGGTGTGGAGCGTGGAGAGCACCAAGTGACCGGTGAGCGCCGCCTGGATCGCGATGGTGACGGTTTCCTTGTCGCGCATTTCACCGATCATGATGCGGTCCGGGTCCTGCCGCAGAAAGGCCCGCAACACGCGCGGGAAATCCAAACCAATGGCATCGTTGATCGGGATCTGAATGATCCCGTCGATGTCATACTCGACGGGATCCTCCGCCGTCAGCAGCTTGGAATCGAGCGTGTTGATGCGGCGCAGCGCAGCATACAGCGTGGTGGTTTTGCCCGCGCCGGTAGGACCGGTGACGATGAAAATCCCGTTAGGTTTTTCGATCGTTTCCGTGATGTAGTTATAGATGTGATCGGTGAGTCCGAGGTTTTCGAGCGAAAGGTTCACCGATGAACGGTCGAGCACCCGCAGCACGATGGATTCGCCGTGGTGGGTGGGCAACGAGGAAACCCGCATGTCCACTTGTTTTTCGCCGACTTGTTTGACGATCCGGCCGTCCTGCGGCAGGCGTTTTTCGGCGATGTTCATGTTGGCCATGACCTTGACGCGCGACAGGATGGGCAAGCCAAGGTGGTTCGGCGGCGGCACCATCTCGTAAAGCGCACCGTCCACCCGGTAGCGAATCTTGAAGTCCTTCTCGAAGGGCTCGAAGTGGATGTCCGACGCCTTTTCCTTGATCGCCTGATAGAGCACGAGATCGACGTAACGGATGATCGGCGCGGAGTTGGCCTCGGCCTCAAGGTCCATGCTGGCTCTGGAATCCCTGCCGATTTCGAATTGGCTGAGAATGTCCTCCATCGCCTTCCCTTCACCGCCATAACAGTCGTTGATCTTGGCCTCGACGAGGTAGTCTGGTGCGACCACCACATGGATTTCACGCCCCAAGGCGAAGCGCAGATCCTCCACCGTCTGGGGGTTGAGCGGATCGACCAACGCGACATACAGGCCGGTTTCGTCGAAATTTACGGGCAGCGCGCCGTGCAGTCTGGCGGTGCCGGCGGGGACCAGCGCGAGCAACGCTTCCGGCGGCGTCCAGTTCCGCAGATCCACCATGCTGGCACCCAGTTCCGAAGCGACCACCGGCCAGATGTCATCCCGGTGATTGATGACTTGGAAATCCGCGAGGATCTCGGCGATCTCCTTGCCGCTGTGGCCGACTTCCGCGAGAATATCCTGCGCGAGCCCCCGATCTATCAGGCTGCGGGATTGGAAAAGTTCGATGATCTGTTGGTTGTCCATGGGACGGTGAAAACTGAGAAGGGGTTGAAAAGGGCGTGGGTTCCGGCGGTCAATCGGCGTCCGACATGGTGACATGCACCACCTCGCTGCCGGAAGTGAGGCCGGAGAGCACTTTGCGAATGCCATCTTCGCGCAGCGTCCGCATGCCGAGCTCGCGGGCACGCCGGCGGAGTTGGGTGGTGGTGAGTCCGGTATTGATCATCTGGCGAACCTCGTCGTCCACGAGGAACATTTCAAAAATCCCCATCCGGCCCTTGTAGCCGTTGTTGCGGCATTTGTCGCATCCCACCGGCCCGAAAATCGATGCTTCCGCCATCCGCGACACGTCCAGCGACAACGCGCGGATCTCCTTGTTATTGAGCTCGGCGGGGGTCTTGCACAGCGGGCAGAGTTTGCGTACCAAGCGCTGGGCCATCACCGCACGCAGCGCGGAGGCAATCAGGAACGGCTTCACCCCGATGTCGATGAGACGGGCGACGGCCGACGGCGCGTCGTTGGTGTGCAGGGTGGAAAACACCAAGTGCCCGGTGAGTGACGCGTTGATGGCGATGTTCGCGGTTTCCGCATCGCGGATTTCCCCGATCATAATGATGTTAGGTGCTTGGCGGAGCATGGCACGCAAGGCCGCCGCGAAGGTCATGCCGATCTCGGTCTTGACCATCACCTGATTGATCCCGGGTAGCTCATACTCGATCGGATCCTCCACCGTGATGATTTTCCGGTCCGGTTTGTTGATCACATTGAGACATGCGTAAAGCGTCGTGGTCTTGCCGGAACCGGTAGGCCCCGTCACTAACAGAATGCCGTCGGGCAGACCTAACAATTGCTCGAAGGTGGTCTGGTCGTCGGAGAAAAACCCGAGTTCCGGCAGGCCTAACAACAGCGCGGTTTTGTCCAGGATCCGCATCACGATGGACTCGCCATGATTCGAGGGTACCGAGGAAACCCGCAGGTCCACCTCCTTGGCTCCCATCTTGAGTTGGATCCGGCCGTCCTGCGGCAGGCGTTTTTCCGCGATGGCCATGGTGCCGCTCATCACCTTCAAGCGGGCGATGATCGCGGGCAGCAGTTTTTTCGGATGGGTGTCGACGTGGACGAGTTTGCCGTCCAGGCGGTAGCGCACGCGCACCGAGGTTTCCATGGGTTCAATGTGGATGTCGGAAGCCCGGACGCGGAATGCTTCGGAAAGCATTTGCAGGACGAGCCGGATGATGGGCGCGTCCTCACCGACGACGTCACCGGCTTCCGTGTCGCCGGTGGTCACCGTGAAACCCGCCGTGTCCATCATCTCGGACGGTTCTCCGGAATGATAGAACTGCCGGAAATGGTCATGGATGTCCTGGCGGGTGGCGCAGACCAGATTCAATTCGCGGCCAATGATGTGGGGCAGCGTGTCCAAGGCATCGAAATCCAATGGATCAGCGATGGCGATGGTCAGCGACAAACCTTCGTCATGGACGGGAATCACGCGGTAACGCTTGGCCATTTCCTCGGATATCGTCTCGGTGATTCCCGGATCGAACGTCAAGTCCGCCAAACGCACGAAGGGGATGCCCGCATTGGCCGCGAGAGTGCGCGCCACCTCTTCCTGTGTTAGAGAGGTGTGCGCGAGCAGGTGCTCAATGAGGGTTTCAGCACCGTAGAGAGTGCTGCGGGCGTGGGCAACATCGTCCGCCTTCACCAGACCGGCTTCGGTAAGCAACTCTGCTAGATAATCTTCGTTGGAAAACACAGCGATGGGAGTCTTTGGAAACAATTTTTTACAAACGCGGCACCGGGCGGGATCCTCGCTGCACCTGCGGTAGATTGGTCAATCCGCTCAGCCAATGTCAACCCGCCACATCATGGAATAGCACGATTTTCTGGATCACCCGCAAATTTCACGCAAGTTGTAAACACCATGCCAATTCAACACGCTCTCAGGGAGTCACCGCGAGTCGCTCTGGACTGACGCCGCATTCGAAAATGAAGCCGCTTTCCTTGTAGGTCTTGAGCCGGAAATGCGTGGCCGTGGATAGCACTCCTTCCAGCGAACTGAGTTTTTCGGATACGAAGCGTGCGACTTCGCGGAGGTCGCCGCCCTCAACCACCACCATCAGATCGTAACCGCCGCTGGCAAGATAACAGGAAACCACTGGGTCGAAACGTGCAATGCGCATCGCCAACCGGTCAAATCCTCCGCCACGCTCGGGAGTCACTTTCACTTCGATGAACGCCGTCACGGAGGTGTCTCCGGCGGCCTCAAAATCGATCACGGCATGATAACCGCGGATGATGCCGTCCTTCTCCCACGCGGCAATGCGGCTTGCCACGGCATCCTGATCCATGGACATGATGTCGGCGAGTTCCTGATGGGTGAAGCGGGCCTTGCGACTGAGCAATTCGAGCAGCGGATCGTTGGACATGGAATGGAGATTGCGGGATTATCCCGGCACTGACAACTGATTATTAACTGCTGATTTCTGACCTCTGGCCTCTGGCCTCTCACTGCGGATTGGGCACGCTCAGGATCTCACGCTGCCGGTCTTGCACGGGTGCCCCGGCATCAAGCCACGAATCGTATAGCGCCCACCCTTGGTGGATGAGCTCGCGTGCCCGGTTGAAACGATCAGGGTGGTTCAAAATAACCACGACCAAACGGCGCGGCGTGGCCCCTTTCGAACCATCCGCTTTCTGGCGCACCAGCGGATCGCGTTCCATGCAGGCGGCAAGGCATGGGCCGGCGGCCAGGGTCGTGCCAGTTTTGATGCCGAGCATGCCTGGTTCGCCGATCAATTCGTTAGAATTGCGGATGCGGTAACTGCGTTTGCCGGCGGCCCCGGATACGCTGATCTGGCGCTCCGGTTGGCGGACGATGAAACTGAAGGCGTTGCGGCGCATCGCGTAAACCGACATGCGTGCCACATCCGCGGCCGTGGAAAACGCCGGTGCCCTGCTGCGCTCAAGACCATGAGGATTGGCAAAGCGCGTCTGCGTCATGCCCAGCGCCTTGGCCAACCGGTTCATCTCTGCGACGAATTCCCCCACCGGATCGCCGGGTTTCCCGCGACGGATGAGGATTTCACGACCGACATGATCGGCGATGGTCAAGGCCGCCAGATTGTCGGACCCTAACAACGCGGAATAGAGGGCGTCGCGCATCGATAGCCGCTCGCCGGGTTGCAGGTTCATCGGGTTGGGTCCGCCAACGAGTGTCACCGTCTCGGGAACGGTGATCTGGAGCGTGCCGAGGTTCGCGCCGGTGGCGATCGCCCAGTCCACGGCCACCGCTCCGGTGGCAATCTTGGTCAGGCTGGCAACCGGCCGTTTGGCCGATGCGTTCGATGCCATGAGAACTTTCCCGGAATAGGCTTCCATCACCATGATGCTTTCCTGCGCGCGAACCCCCGGACACACCGCGAGCAGCGCGGCAAACCACGCCGGAATGTTAGGAAACGAAAAGTACTGCATGTTCATGCGTTCATGTGCGAAAGACGCGCGGAGCGTAGCCGCTGTCTTGCGCCAACTCAACTCCAAACATGCAACAGGATTTCATCCTGAAGCATGCGCCGTTATCGCGTCGGACAACAGCGCGGGGCAGAGCCGCATCACAAGGCCTTTCCCAACTCGGGACTGCCAAGGAATTTTGTTTTGCGGTGGCAGAGTGAGGGGCTAACGACAACACCGCTTTGGCTGCCTCGGAAGAACGGAAGAACTGCGGGGTTCACCGGAGACCCGGCCCGTCATGCGCACACTCACATACCCTTCGGGCAATTTCACCCGATCCCCTTCTGTAAATCCCGCGCGCTCCACAGCGTGCCCGCTGCGGCCGCACCACTGCCGCGCCATTTGCGCGCGCCGTCTTTGCGCGTCCCGCTGAACCGGTCCCTACACAAGCGAAACACCTCATCCACAAACCCCCGGCTCCCGATCACCGCCCCGTCCGTGAAATATCTAACACGACAGCGCAACATCCGGCCCAGCGCCACATCCCGGC
>JAPLUJ010000509.1 GCA_026397695.1 Verrucomicrobiota bacterium
CCCGCGGGTGAGGAAATGATAATCCCTGCCGTCCACTGCGCCCGGACGCGGTGCGCGGGTGGTGCAGGAGATCGAATACCGGACCTCGCCCGCATCCGTCAAGCGGCGGCACAGCGTGGTTTTCCCCGATCCCGAAGGACCGGAAACGACGAGCAGCATTCCAGTGCGCGCGAACATGGCAGGATCATGGCGGGATCCGCGCCATAGGCAAAGAGAGAAGTGGGTTGCGCGGAAGCAATTTCAGGCGCATGCGAATGCAATTGAAATTGCGGATTGCCTGCGGGCGTGAATCCACCGACCGTTAGCCAACCACCATGCTTGTTCCGGTATTCAGAGATCTGATCAAACCCGCATGGCGGAGCGTGCTGGAGGAACTCAAACTTTCTGGCGGAATGTCCGTTAGCGAGCTCGCCCGCAAGACCGGCGGCAGTTACATGGCGGTAAAAGCGCACTGTGAAGCTCTCACAAAATCAGGCTACCTGATCCGCACGCGCCTGCCCCCGACGGCGATTGGCCGCCCGGAGATTTTCTACAGTCTGGCAGCCAAGGCGGACGCTTTGTTCCCCCAGGCAGGGGTCGATTTCACGCTCGAACTCCTCAATGAAATCAAGTTGATGTTTGGTGCAAGCACCCCGGACAAACTGCTATTTCTGTATTTCCAAAAACAGCTGGAGCGACTGGGCAGACATCTTGATGTGCTCCAATCCACAACTGACAGAAAATCGCTGCGCTGCGCGAAAAAGAGGGCTGCACGAGCCATTGTGAATGCGATCCCGGAGGAGCCGTTCGGATCGTGGAATTGCATAACCCGCTGCAGCGTGTTTTCGAACGCTACCCGCGGGCGGTTGCCATGGAACTGCGGATGTTCGAGCAATGGTTCGGCACCCGCGTGGTCCGTCGCGAACTCCCCGGAGGACGCGAAACTCCGCCGAGAGTGGTCTTTGAGATTTCCTAAAAAAATAATTGTTGTATCTAATTGCTGAATTGCAACGGCGCAAATCGCGTCGAAATTGCCATCACTACCCCATGCCATGAAACACCCGCATTTGATATCCATCGCCGCGCTCGCCATGCTGTTGGTTGCCGGTTGCAACAAACCCTCAACTGATGTCGCCAAACAACTCGCCGATCTCGAACGCAAAACCAACGAGGCCGTCGCACGCCAACAGGAACTCGAGCAACAACTCGCCGATCAGAAACTCGCCGCCGAACATGAGGCTATCGAACGCGAGAGAATGCAGATCGAAGAGGCACGTGCCGATCTCGAACGGCAACAGGGCGAGGCCGCTGCCGCCGCCGCCGAAAAACTCCGTCAGCGCGAGGAAGCCCTCGCCACCCGCGAGGGCAAGCTCGAACAACTTCAAACCAACATCGAGGAAAAGAAGGATGGGCTCGAGCAGCGTGACCAACAACTCAGTGAGCGTGAGCGCGAACTCGCCGGGCGTGAAGCCTTGGATTTCAAGGATGAGGGCGAGCAACAGGCTCCGGTGGGCGACTACGGGGTATTTTACGATTCGCTGTCGTCCTACGGTTCGTGGTTCGAGACTCCGGACTATGGCTATGTCTGGCAGCCCGTGATCGTGCGCGACACCACGTGGCGCCCCTACTTGCGTGGCCGTTGGGTATGCAGCGACCGCGGTTGGACCTGGGTCTCCGATGAACCATACGGCTGGGCCACCTATCACTATGGCCGATGGGCGCGCCTCCGCAGTCACGGGTGGATCTGGGTGCCGGGTTGCGAATGGGCACCCTCATGGGTTTCATGGCGCTATAGCGACAGCCACGTCGGCTGGGCACCGTTGCCACCGGAAACCCTCGCCTATCGTAACCACCACTGGGATTCCACGGTGGATGTGGCGTTCGGCATCGGCGCCCTGTGGTTCAATTTCGTAGAAATCCGCCACTTCGGCGGCCCGGTCAACCGCCATTGCCTGCCATACAGCCAAAACAACATCTTCATCCAACAGACGGTCAATATCACTAACATCCATGTGCAAAACCAGCAGGTCATTTGTGGCGGCCCGCGATACCGTGATGTGTGCGACCGCATCGGCCGGCCGATGCCCTTCTATCGTTTGGAAATGGACCGCCGCGACAGGCCCGGGCACGACTCGCTGGCCATGCAGCCGAAATTTCAAGGTGATCGTTTGAGGGTTGCCGCACCTAACATGGATGTCGCATGGAATGACGGGTTGAAGCCGAGCCGGATCAAGGGTCGCTTGGAAGCGGTCATCGTGGAACGCCCGGAGGCGCTCCGCCCGGAAATCACCGAGCGTTTCCAAACCAACCGTGAGGAAAAGCGCAACAAAGCCGCACAAGCCATCGCCGATCTCGGTGGCCACGAGAAATTCAACCAACACCGCATGCAACAACTGGAGGTCAACCGCCGCCAAGCCGATGAGGATGCACGCAAAATCGCCACCGCCCGGGAAACCAGCAAGAGACCCGCGCAAGATAATGGAAAAAACGGCAGAGATCGCAAGGACAGCCGATCCGATCCAACTTCCCAACAAAACCAACGCGACCTGGCCCTCAAGCAAAAACAGTTAGAAAACGCCCAAAACAAACGCGACCAGACACTCAAGCAGCAACAGTTGGAGGCCGCCCAGAACCAGCGCGATCAGGCATTCAAACAAAAACAGCTAGAGGACGCGCAAAACAAACGCGACCAGACACTCAAGCAGCAACAGTTGGAGGCCGCCCAGAACCAGCGCGATCAGGCATTCAAACAAAAACAGCTAGAGGACGCGCAAAACCCCAGAACCAGCGTGACCAAGCGCTCAAACAAAAACAGCTAGAGGACGCGCAAAACAAACACGATCAGGCCCTCAGGCAGCAACAGTTGGAGGCCGCCCAGAACCAGCGCGATCAGGCGCTCAGGCAAAAACAATTGGAGGACGCGCAAAGCCAGCGTGACCAAATCCTCAGGCGGCAGCAGTTGGAGGCAGAGCAAAACCAGCGTGAACAGGCATTCAAACAAAAACAGCTGGAGGACGCTCAAGACCGCCGCGAGCAGGCGCTCAGGCAGCAGCAAATGCAGGATAACCAGCGCCGTGAGCAAGCGGAACGCCAGCAAAAGGAAAACGAAAAACAACAGCAGCGCAAACTCGCGGATGACGAAGCGAAGAATCGGCGCAACCGTTGATGCTGACCGGCGACCTCACCGTCGCGCATACCGGAAACCCGGAAACGCCCTGACAAGCCGGCGCAATTCGAGTTTCATCAGGTTCGCGCTCACCACATGTGCGGGCAGTCCGCAGCGCTCGATGATACGGTCCACCGGCGATTCGTCATCGGTCACTGCGGCAAACACCGCAGCTTCTTCTTCCGGCAGTTCGGGGATTTCCGCAGCGGGTTCCGCCGCGCTGGCTTGCCGCGCGAACGGCAACTCGCCGAGATCGTCGAGGATGTGGCTGGCATCGGCGACCAGCGTGGCGCCGTCGCGGATGAGTTGGTTGCAACCGGCGGAGGTCGGCTTGTCAATCGGACCGGGCACGGCAAAGACCGGTTTGCCGTATTCGGTGGCCAGATTCGCGGTGATCAACGAGCCGGACCACGCCGGGCATTCCACGACTAACAGGGCACGCGACCAGGCGGCGACGATGCGGTTGCGCATCGGAAACGTTTGTTTGTCGGGCGCGGTGTTCAGCGGGAATTCGGAAACGACCGCACCATTGCCGGCGGCGATTTTTTCGGCGAGCCCGAGGTTTTCCGGCGGATAGAGTTTGGCGAGTCCGGAACCAATCACCGCGATGGTGCGGCCGTTGGCGGCGATGGCGGCCTCGTGCGCGGCGGTGTCGATCCCGCGGGCAAGGCCCGAAATGATGGTGAAGCCGGCCTGCGCGAGCTGATAGGTCAGTTTCTTGGTGGCTTGCGTGCCATAATGCGTCGCCCGCCGCGAACCGACGACACCGATCGCATGGCGGTCACGCGGTTCGATTTTCCCCCACACGTAGAACAACAACGGCGGATCATAAGTGTCGCGCAGCGGGGCGGGATAACCCGCGTCGTCCTGGGTCACGATGGCGATGCCACGCGCTGCGGCGTCGCGGATTTCCGCAGCGGGATCGGCATGGTCCTGCCAGCCATGAAGAATCCTGGCGGTTTCCTCGCCGATGCCGTCCACCCGCAGCAAGCGGTCCATCGGAGCCCCGAGCACGTCCGCCGGATCGCCGAACGCTTCTAACAAACGCCGCACCCGGATCGGGCCGATGGTGGGCAGCATGTTGAGTGCGACGAGGGCTTCTTGCGGGGTCATCGGCACCAAGGATGGCAAGCTGGTGCCGACACGTCAAAGACGGATGTGAGGGAAAATGGTCATTTGACCTTGCTGTTTCCTATTTCATGCTTTTTTCCTATCAGCCATTGCAAAGGAAACTTGGTGAAGACAATGGGCTTGTACCAGCCCGACTCTAACAAGCCGCACACGGACCCATCCGGCAGGACGGCAAGATCGCTGTACCCGCTGCCTTGAAAGTCCACAACCTTGGCCGCAGGCCATGTCTTGCCTTCGTCGTAACTGGCGCGAACGGTCAGGTTGGTTCTTCCGGGACCGCCCGGGCCGGAGTATAGCAGGATGTTTGGCTCCCACGAGTAGCGATGAATGGATCGGACCACGTTGCGCCGCCGTCTTTGCTGAACGAAAAAGCGCGCAGCCTCTGGCCGAGGCCGTTGCGCATGCTCAGCAGCAGACGCCCGTCGGCGAGTTCCACCACCTCGCACTCATTCATGTTTCCTCCGGTGGCCTGCCCTAACACGAAAGTCTTACCGTGATCGTCGCTGAAGAACACATGCGACCGATCTTCTGCGTCGCCGTGGTCACACGGAAAGACCAACCGGCCCTTGTACTTGCCGCGGGTGAGTTGGATACCATGTCCCGGCCCGGTGGCGTACCAGCCCCAGCCCGTCTTCTTCACGGCCGCAGTGATCTCGATGGGCTTTACCCAGCTTTTGCCGTCGTCCTCGCTGTGGGTCATGAAAACGTCGCGATTGTCGCGACAGAAGGCTAGCCAGACGGTGCCGGTACTTTGATCGACGATCGGACAGGGGTTACCTATCGTAATCTTCTCCGTTCCACCTTCCTCATGCACGATCACCTGCTCGGACCATGTCTTCCCTCCATCGGTGGAGCGGCGGAGCATCAGATCGATGTCGCCATGGTCGCGAATACTGTCCTTTCGCCCTTCGCAGAAAGCCAGCAGAGTCCCCTTGGTGGTGACCACGAGGGCCGGAATACGATAGGCATTATAGCCCTTGGTGCCGCACGTGTAGAGGTCTTGTTTGTACGGCTCCACGGCGGTGTCCTCGGCGAGCGCCACCTTCTCAATCGTCACCTTGGCCGTGGGGCCCGCGCCGACCGGCAGCTCCAGCCAATGATCGGCCGCGTCGCCTGGCATCCTGATTGTCTGGGACTGGCCGTCCACCGTGAACTTGTAATCAGCGTCCGCCAAGCCGTTGATGCAGAGTTGCGCTTTGTGTGCGGCCTTGACGCGGTTCTCCAGTGTGAACTGGATATTGGTTAGTTTGTCGTTGACTGTGACCGGTTGCCCGTCGGCGAAGCCGTCGCCGATCAGCTCCATATGCAAACGTTGATCGTCACGGACGACGTGCATGCGGGTGCGCAAGCCGTCGCGCGGAATGACCGACACCGTATCTAACTTGCGGGTCAGCTCACCGCCGTATGCGTATTCGCCAAAGATCGGGTCCTTTGTCACAATCGTGGCGTGGGTGCGCAGTGCGCCGCAATAGCCCACGTCTTGCTCGGCGCTGTAGTACCACGCGCCGCGCGGCACGGCCTTGCGGATCCAGCCAGTGCCCATCGGCTCGGGATTGAACCCGCCGCCGGTGGCACCGTCGTTTTCCTTGCCGGGCCACCAGAAGCCGTAGTTGCTCTCGGGTGTGCCGCTGTTGACCAGTGCCCACGAACTGAGCGAAGAAGCGTAGCCCAGGCGCAGGTAATCAGCCGGGTCCTTGGCGAAATAGAGGCCGTAATCGAGCACACCCCAACCGCCCATCTGCGACATGTAGCTAAGCAGGTAAGTCAATTTTCTGCGGTAGTCCCTGCCCAACTGGTAATAGGTGTTTTCGAGCCAGCCGCGGTCGCCCAGATTCAGCCGCAACTGGAACTCCAGGAATTCCTTGGCCTGTTCTGCGGTATAGGGGCCCTGCGCGCCGGGTTTGGAAACCTGATCCATGGCATAGTGCGCCATCGAGGCTGTCGATTCGAAGCCCGTCGAGTCGAAGGCGAATTCCGAGCCGAACAGGTTCGACCGTGTCTTTGTGTTGACGTAATGCCTGACCTTGCCGTTCCACAACTCGTGCAGCTTGGCGGATTCCTGTTTCTTCCCCTCGCGCTCCAGCGCCGAGATCAGCTCGGGCAGAAATGCCTCGTTCATCGTCGGCACGGAGTTGGCCGACCAACCGTGCGGCTTGTTAGTCTGCATCGGCACCGTCCAGTAGGCCACCGACGTGTTGTAGGCAAGCATCAGGTACTCGTCGGCGTTGGCGTAATGGACCATGGACGGGTACATCTTGGCAATCTGATACATCCGGAAATAGAGCAGCATGATGTGCGGATAGTCGTAGATGCGCCACAAGTGCTCGCGGTGCAGCCGGGTCCAGCCCACGTCCAGGGGAAGGCTCGACGTCTGCGGCCGGAAATTGGCGGGCGACGTCGAATCGATGGTGCGATGCTGATACCAGTTGTCGAACGTGCCGTAGATGCCGTAAGGATACGGTTCCTTTTCGGTCATCTGCATGCCGCCGGTCCCCTGGTCCCAACGATTGCCGTTGAACAGATACTGCTTGATGTAGAGTTCGACGCTGTCGATCTCGGCCTGGTTGGGAAAGAACAGGTTCTTGGATGCCACGTAGGCGGGCCGCGCGTTGCCGGCGTCGTCGCTGGCGTCCGTCAGCCAGGCGGGCAGCCCGTCGCGGTCGATCGGGCTGCGCAGTTTCTTGTTGACCTGGTCCCAATCGCTGTAAACCCCGTACCACCACTGGCTGGGATCCTTGTGCTGCATGCTGTTGACCAGGAAGCTGGAGCGTTTCTTGATGACGGTTTCCAGCGGTTCGGTGATGAAAAACTGCAGCGTGCTCCACTTGCCGCCGCCGTACCTGATAGTCAGCATGTTCTCGCCAAGTTTGGAGAAGCTCACCTTGTAGATCTGGTGGCCGTTGCCCTTGTCGCCGACAAATTCCACCTTCGTGCTGGCAGGGAACTCGGCCACGACGCTGTCGATCTTGTGTTTGGTGCGCAGCGAAATCAGTGCCGGAAGATCGTTAGGGAGCGCCATGCCGGGCACGATGTTGACGTCGATGGAACCTTCGTTGTAAAGCACCTCGCGTACGGCGTTGAAATCCTTCGCCCATGTGAATCGGAATGAGTAGCTCACAGAGTCGCCCTGCGTGCCCATGGGGGCGAGTTTCAGGCTGGTTAGAGGCAAGCGCCACGGCTGCTCGCGGCCGGCCTTTTTACCTGCTGCAATCGGACCGACACTCGACACCGCCGCGTGAATGAAGGGCGTGAACCCAACGCCACGGGTGCCGCCCGGGCCGCCGGTGCTGCCGGTGCTGCCTTCAAGCGCGACGTTTCCGGTATATTCGATCTTGGTGTCTCCCTGGGGCACCATCACCAGGAAGGGACCATCGGCGTTGGCGCGCTGCCAGTAAACCCAGGAACCGTTGCCGGCGATGAAGCTGTGGCGAATGAGCTTCCGGGTGTAGATCTGCCTGCGGTCGGCCGGTATCCCTTCGGCCATGCTCAAGGGCAGGGCCAGATCGCCGATTTCGATAGGCTGCGCGGTCAGGTTGGCGATGGTCAGCGTCCAATCCAGATAGTCGCCGCTGAGCTTGAACGACTCCTCAGCTTTGATCTCTTGCATGACCGATGCCGAAGCCGCGCCGGGCTGAGGCAGCGTGGGCGATAGCATGCCTATCAGATAGTTGATGGTGTTGCTGCCTGGCGCTGCGGCGGAGCCGGTGCCGATTCCGCGCACCGTTGTCCAACCATGCTCGTTACCCTTCCTGTACTGGATGACGACATTGCCCAGCACCCCGCCCTGCGTGATATACTCGGTTGCATGGATGTCATTGGCGCGCCGGAGGCTCGTGATGCCCTCCGCGCCATACTGGATGTTGAAGGCGTTGTTGCTGAGTTCTTGACCGACGGCGAGTCCCGGCAGCAGCGCCAAGGCAATGATCCACGCTGTCGCACCGCGGCTGGGTGCCATCTGCTCCCACCTACTGACTGCAAGGAAATCTCTTTCGGGTGAAAGCCGTTGCAAGAACCGCAGAGACGGGAAAAAGAAGTTGCAACGGCGTAATAACCACACCCCCGCAGCCGACCATGGCACCGGTCCGGCGGTATCATTCAGGGATATGGGGGATTTCATCAGAATCATGGGAAATTTGTTCATGCGCGATAATCGTTTTACGCAGCGCATGGCCTGAATATTTCGTTGGGGATATGCGGCGGCTGATTTGTTAGGTCAGAGTGGAGTCTTCCGCGTCGTTGACGCCGCATTGGTTCACACCTGAACACTTGCTTGCATGCAACATTCACGGCATCGCCAGCAGCACCTCGTCCCAATCCTTCCACACAGGATCGAGGTATTGCGCGCGGAGCATGGCGGCGATCTCGGTGGCCGGGCGGGTGTCGCTGATTTGGAATTGTTCGGTGGCGTGTTCGCAAGCTGATTTTGGGTCCAACTCGACGCGCCGCCCTTTGACGGTGAGGTGCAGGTCATCAGTGCCGGCACCGGTGTAGCCGCCGGGATCGGTGCGGGCACCAGCGGACATGTGGGTGACGCCCAGCG
>JAPLUJ010000360.1 GCA_026397695.1 Verrucomicrobiota bacterium
CCAGCCAAAGCGGTGTGGCGCTGCGCTTCCCACCGCACTCCATACATTCACGGCCCCTGCGCAAGCCATGGCATGGAGTGCGGTGGCAGAGTGAGGCACGAACGCCGACACCGCTTTGGCTGGGCAAAGGCTACTCATGGACCCTGCACTCACCACACGATGGAGGACAGACGGCGATGTTAGATGTGGCTGGATGTTTTTGGCATGTGGGAACGTTTTCCAGCCAAAGCGGTGTGGCGCTGCGCTTCCCACCGCACTCCATACAGTCACCCTTCGTTCACAGGCTCATATTCATCGAATACCTTGAGACGATCCGTTGGGAATCCATAGATGGTATTGACTTGTGCGGAAGTCGCCGTTCGCTCGAACCAACCGGCAGAACACCATGGATAGGCGTTGGCAGTGAGCGCCAGTCGATGCTTCACGGCATTCTGATGCACATAATTCAAGCGTGCAAAGTAGGATTTTTCATGGGTGAGGCGCGTCTCCCTGAAATTGTGCCAGACTTTCCTGCCCGGTGTTTGGTCGAGATTGTTCGCCCACTTCGCCATGCGCTCGTGAAGTTTGCCCAGCATGGGCGAGATCGTTGTGGAGTCGGCAGGCGAGTGGCCGACGAAGTGATAGTGATTCGAAAAAACCGCCCAGGCTTCCAAGCGCCACTCGAACTCGTCGGCGACGGCTAGCAGACCACGGTGAAGCACCTCCAAGCGTTCGCGGCCTGCAAAGTGATGGCATTTTTGATAGGTGCCAGACGTGACCATGTAGGTTCCGCGTTCACAAAG
This sequence comes from Verrucomicrobiota bacterium, assembly GCA_026397695.1. Lineage (GTDB taxonomy): Bacteria > Verrucomicrobiota > Verrucomicrobiia > Verrucomicrobiales > Akkermansiaceae > Luteolibacter. The sequence continues at coordinate 783 of JAPLUJ010000360.1, forward strand.
CCGGTGATGCGGGGCATGGGGCCAATGAACATCGGGCATGAACGGAAATTGGCGGAATGGATTGCATGACGCAAGCGGAAAGCCAAGGCATGGAGTGCGGTGGCAGAGTGAGGCACGAACGCCGACACCGCTTTGGCTGGGCGACGACGGCTCATGGTCCTTGCACATTCCACACAGTGGAGGACAGACGGCGATGTTAGATGTGGCTGGATGTTTTTGGCATGTGGGAACGTTTTCCAGCCAAAGCGGTGTGGCGCTGCGCTTCCCACCGCACTCCATACTTTGGCTGGGCGGCGGCGGCTCATGGTCCCTGCACACACCACTCAGTGGAGGACTGACGGCGCTGTTAGGGACGGCTGGATGTTTTTGGCATAAGTGAACGGTTTCCAGCCAAAGCGGTGTGGCGCTGCGCTTCCCACCGCACTCCATACATTCACCACGGCATTGACCGCACCGCCGGCGTCGCTATCATCCGCGCATTCCCTAACACCTTGCACGCTCACACCCAACTTGCCGTCATCGGTGGCGGACCGGCGGGTCTCCGCGCGGCGGAAGTCGCCGCTGCGTCCGGCTTGCGGGTGACGTTGTTTGACGCGCAACCATCGGTCGGCCGGAAATTCCTTGTCGCCGGCAAAGGCGGACTCAATCTAACAAACAACGAAGCTCCGGAGCGCTGTGTCATGCGCTACACCGGCCCCGGGCAACCCACCGGGATCTGGCGCGATTTGCTCGCGGATTTTGATGCGGCCGCCATGTGCTCGTGGGCGCGCGGCCTCGGAGTGGAAACGTTCCAAACCAGCGGCGGGCGTATCTATCCGTTAGCACTCAAGGCCGCGCCGTTGCTGCGCCGTTGGATAGGGCGCCTGCGCGGTCTCGGCGTGCGCTTCGACATGAGTCACCGCTGGACCAATTTGGTTTCCGGCACGCCACATCAACTGGCATTTGCCAACGGCACGTCGGTTACGGCAGATGCGGTGGTGTTTGCGCTCGGTGGTGCATCATGGCCGCACACCGGCTCCGACGGAGCGTGGCTGCGCCACTTTGAAACCCTTGGCATTACCTGTCATCCGCTCGTCCCGGCCAACTGCGGGTGGAATCATTCGTGGCCGCAGGAAGTCCTCGCCGCCGCCGAAGGCAAACCGCTTAAAAACATCCATGTCAGTGCCGGTGATGCCACCGCCACCGGCGAGCTTCTCATCACCCGCCATGGATTCGAAGGCGGTGCCATCTATCAATTGGGACCCGCCCTTCGCGGCATGCGCGAACCCGCCATCGCCATCGACTTCAAACCGACCTTTTCCCACGCCCGACTGGTCGCCAAAATGGAATCCGTGCGCCGCGGGTTTCTAGCAGAGTCCAAAGTCCGCTGGCGGCTGAGCGACGCCGCATGTGCGATTCTTGCGCGCAACTCATGGTACGATGCGGCTGCGCTTGCCAGCGAGGTGAAGCACTGCGTCATACAGTTAGATGGACCACGGCCTATCGCGGAAGCGATTTCCTCGGCGGGTGGTGTTAGTTGGAGCGGGTTGGATGCCACGCTGATGGTGACGCATTATCCCGGCATATTTGTGGCCGGCGAAATGATCGACTGGGAAGCACCCACCGGCGGATTCCTCATGCAGGGCTGTTTCGCCACCGGCACCCGCGCCGGCCGCAGCGCTGCGGCGTGGGTATGTGTCCTGTGACGGCAGCGCGATGATTTCGTCTATCCGTTTGTTGTGAACGCCCTGGCCGCGCATCGGTGGTAGCTTTTCAGCGCATTTTCGGAGCTGGAATCAAGCGCTCGAGTTCGTTGCGGGCGTTGCGGTTGGGGATGCCCCTGGTGGAGAGGTTGACGCATGAGATCTGGAGGCGACTGCGGGGGATCAGAAGATTGAGTTGGGTGTCCCCTTTCGGGAAAAACAGGTTGCACTCCAAAACCTTGCGTAGGCGGGCTGTGTCGTCCCGCTGCTCGCTAACGAAAGCCTCGAGGAATAGGTAGGCGTGATTTTCTTCGCGGGAGAATTCCGGGTGGAGGGCCATTCGATTTCCCGGCGGGAGCAGGACCTGCTTGTTTTTCGCGAGTTGGATTCCGATCGGAATCTGCGAGATGTTGACGAGAAACCCGGGTTCCTTGAGGTCCGCCTTGCTGAACCAGAACGGCTTGACGCGGTAGTTTTCCCCGCTGCGCTGAAGGACGAGGACAGCGGCGGCGGTGCCGGAGGGAATGTCGGCATAACAGACGGGTTGGCGGATGGATTTTCCATCTTGCTTGACGACGCGGAACAACGCGAGCCGCGGGGGCCCAGCGTATGGATAAAGAATCGACTGGCGCCCCTCCTTGAGGTGCAGGGGAACCTCGATGTCCCCATAGGCGTAGTGAACGTCGTCGATCACCCCGAGTTCGGCATTGCCGGTTGCTTGCTGCGGTGGAAGAACGTGGACCGAGAAGTCGATGCGCAGCGCGGGCTCTTCCTGGGCAGGGGCATGGCCAGCCAGAAGTACTGACGTGGCGATCAGGAGTGCATGCAGGAATTTGCTAGTCATGAGGTCATCTCACCGGCGGATAGCCAGCGGAAGGAGGTGATGATGAAGCGTCGGCCGAAGGTGGTATTGACGGGCGACTTCAGATCCGGCAAGGCGGTGCCGGGCACATCGCCGGGATCGACGTATTCGGGAAGGCGTTGCACGGTGGCCTCACACCAAGCCCGGGCGGTGACTGTCCCGTCCGCACGCGTGGCGGTGCCGTATGCGCGAATGACGAAGGTGTCCGAGCGAACCGTGAGCAAGTGGCCCACTCTGGCAAGCAGATCGCCTTGTTCCAGGTATCCAGGGACGCCGGCCGCGATGTCGCCGGCGTAGGCAGCGGGTTCGTAGATCTGAGAGACGCTGGGCGCGGCAATCGCTCCGGCAGGGCGGGCGGCGATGGCTTGATTGATGTCACTTTTGTCGATGGCCGCCTGGAGCAGTCCACTGAGAAGGAATTCCCGTGGGGCGTCCGCGACCGCGCTGCGGTTGACGAATTCGGCCAAGGAGAAAAACGGTCCGCGGCGGTCGATCTCCCCGACGATGAGGAGAGCGAGTTTGGCGGCCTCCGCTTCGGTGAGGCTGCGGTATCCGAGGTAGGCCTCGGGATCGCTCGGCAAGGATTTGTCGGTGATCATTCCGGCTGCGGGGCGGACAAATCTGGAGAACGGGATACGTTTGTCCTCAGCCGCCTCGCCGGTGACTTTAGCCCCGAAATTGGCCATCAGAAAACTCCGCCACGCCTCAACACTGCGGCAGTGGACGTTGAAGTTGCCCTCGACGAAAAGCGCCGATGCGTTGCCGTCGATTCCCTCGCGGCCCTGTTTGAGTTCACGGCCCGGGCGCAAGACGAGGCGGGAATTGTAGGATAGGCCGGTGTTTTCGCGGGCGGAGAAAAAGACACGATCCCAGAGCCTGTCG
>JAPLUJ010000540.1 GCA_026397695.1 Verrucomicrobiota bacterium
GCACATCGCCCAAGGGCGTGCGGTACACATCCGCATCGCATACCGACGCGCCCTCGAAAAGCGCGTGGTGGCTTGGTGCGAGCAGGATCACGCAATCGACATCGCGGCCTTCCAGCAGCTTGTAGGAGAATGCGGCCGTCGGCCCCGAATATACGTAACCGGCATGGGGACAGATCAGCGCCTTGAGTTCGCCGCCTAACGGTTCCGGCTGGGCCGCCGCCAGCAGGTTGTCAATCGTTCGCGTGAGGTCTGCCGCGTCCGCCGGATAGAACAGTCCCGCAACGGCCGGCTCCCTGACTTTAGGGGTTGTCTTCGCCGTGCCTTCCGGCCGTTCCGGCCTCCGGTCTTTGTCCATCACAACGAACCCGATCCCTGCGGCAAGTACCGCAGCCAAAACACCGCTCATCAGCCATTTCATTCGACGGTTCATCGTTTGCATCGCTTGATTGTTAGATTAACCATGGGATCCAATGGCTCCTGGTTGTCGCATGGAACACTGCGGCGAACAGCAGCAGTTGCAGGCCGCCCAAGGCGAGCAGGCGGTTGCAGCCCGGGCCGGGTGGCCGCGTGAGCACACCGTGGATGATGGGCAGGCCCAGCAAGAGCACCGGGACGCTCGCTAACAGCCACGGCGCGTGGCCGCAGGCGATCCACCCGAGTCCGGCGAACGCGGCGATCAGGATCTCCAACAGGATCACCCGTGCCGCCACCCGTGGTCCGAAACGCACGGCCAGCGTGCGTTTTCCCGTCGTCGAGTCCTCCTCGATGTCGCGGAAATTGTTGATCGAAATGAGCACTGCCGCAAGCAGGCCGGTTTGCAGGCCTAACAAAAGTGCCGCAGGCGGCCACCCGCCGGTCTGGATGAACACCGTGCCGGTCACCGCCACCAGGCCGAAGAAAACGATCACGAACAACTCGCCCATGCCACGGTAGGCGAGGGGAAACGGCCCGCCGGTGTAACCATAGGCGAGCAGCAACGAGGGAATTCCGATCACCGCGATCGGCCAGCCGCGGGCCTGATAGAGCAGCACCCCGCAGACGATTGCCACACCCACAAACCCCGCCGCGATGCCCATCACGGTGCGCGGCCGCAGCAGTCCCGTGGCGGTGACCCGCACAGGTCCCAACCGGCGTGCGGTGTCCGCGCCTTTGCGGGCGTCGATGGCATCGTTGAAAAAGTTGGTGGCGATCTGGATCGCGACGGCTCCTAACAATGTAGCAAGAGCGAGCCACGGGGCGAACGTGCCGGTGAGCGTCCATGCCAGCACACAACCCACCCACACCGGCACGATCGCAGCGGGCAGTGTCTTGGGGCGTGCGGCCAGCACGCACGAGCGGAGGGAGGCAACAGTCACGAGTTGAGTGAAAACCAAATCCCGCCCCAAGGCGATGCCATTTCCCGCAGCGGGCACTCAATGCTGACAGATTTCCGCAGGGTCGAGGGTCAGGGCGTGCGGGTTGCCGGTGAACTTGCCGCGTGCGATGAGAAAATCCACCAGTTCCCCCGCGCTCATGTTTTCCGCGGAACACGTGTGAAACCGTGCGGATTCACCGAATTTTTGGTGGATTTCGCTGACCAGCCCGGCCTGCGAGAAGGCGCGCTTGGCGTCGGCGATCATGTGCATGACTTCGTGTCCGTGAATGCTTTCAATCATTTTTTTGTGGGGTGTGGTGGTCCGATACGCCGGGAATGCGGTGCGTGCAAATGATATTTCGTGGTAGCGGCGTCTCCCCGTTCACATCGGGCTTGCCCCGCCGCACAGGATCAGGCATTTCACCTCCATGGCGATGCGCGCGGTATTGTTTGATTTCGACGGCGTGCTGGTGGACACCGAATGGGCGATCTATCAGTCGTGGCGACGTGTCTTCGAGGACCACGGCCACCCGCTGCCTCTCGAGATCTATACCCGCTGCATCGGCTCGGATTTCGCCACTTGGTCACCCAAAACCCACCTCGAGGAACTCACCGGAATCGGCTTCGACTGGCACGACCTCGATGCCCGCCGCCAACAGGAAATCCTGCTCGATCTCACGCACGAGGGGCCTATGTGCGGAGCCGTCACGCTGTTGGAGAAACTGGCGTCCGCAGGGATGCCCTGCGCGGTGGTTTCCAGTTCGTCCCGCCGCTGGGTGGGCGGTTGGTTAGAGAAACTCGGACTAGCCGGGTATTTCAAAACCGTGGTTTGCCGGGGCGACGCGCCACGCATCAAGCCGGCACCGGATTTGTTTCTGGAAGCCGCAACACGACTTGCGGTCGCACCGGCGGACTGTCTGGTGATCGAGGATTCCCTCAACGGCGTCACTGCGGCCAAAGCCGCCGGCA
>JAPLUJ010000081.1 GCA_026397695.1 Verrucomicrobiota bacterium
ACCCGCTGCCTAAATAATTCCCCGCCTGCTCCGGCCTCATCCGCCATCCCTCATGATCGTTAGATCCTGAAGCATCCTCCCCAGCATCGCGAACTTCCACCGCACCACCTTGCCAATTACCGATTATTGATGCGGCCGCATCAATAATCCTAAAAAGGAAAATGGAATCATGGTCAAACAGCGGCAAGTGACGTAAGATCAAGGGCATGGATACGCCAGCACCCCTGATTATTGCTAACCCTGTGGGTGAGACCGAAAACGCCCGCCAATATCCGCCCGGAAGCTGGCCTCTGGACACGCCTGGCGGCAGATATTATGCCGAATGGGATGGTGACGCGCCCGTTACTCGCGAAGGTCAGTTGATCTTCTTTTTCCAGTTCCTGCATGCTGGCGGACGGTGGGAGGAGTTCCTGCGCGGTTGTCCGCTCCACTATACCGGCAACCGGGGCAGCGGCGCACCCAACGTCATGGGCACCGTGCTGTTGAGCGTGCTTTCCGGCCACTGGCGCTATGCCCACATCAATGGTGTTCGCGGCGACGGCGTCAACCCAGGGCTGTTAGGCATCGATGGCACCGTCAGTGAGGATGCCGTGCGTGCTGCCATGAAGCGCACCCGCACCTACACCGTGCTCGCCAGCACCAGCCTCGGTGCTGGGAACATGGGTATCTTTGCCCGGTTCGCCCCCGAGCGTCGACAACGGCAGCCAGCGCACCGTCACCGACATGGATGCCACCGCAGCCAGGAAGTTCTATCGCGTGCAAATCGCCAAACCCTGAGCGAAAATCCGAGTTGATTTACCACGAAGCTCACTGATTTGCCTGATTTCACAAAAAGAATCGGATCAATTGAAATAGTTAGATCATTCACCTTTTGGGTGAGCGCACATGGCGCTATCACATATTCAAAAACAAAATCAGTAATCAGTAGTTCCTGTTTTCCCTTTCAGGATTAGGCCGCACTTCCGCAGGGGCTGGCAGGATGCGCCTTTTTTGTCCGGCGAGTTTTTTCACCAACTCGACGAACTCCGCGCGGTCTTCCGTGGGATCGTCAGTGAGGCCGGGTTGGGCGAGCGTTAGAACCTTTTCCCAGGCGGTTTCCCGCACCTCTTCCATGGCGCGCAGTTTCATGCCGAACAGCGCCACGGCCGTGGCGAATTGATAGTCGGCGTCAACTTTATCGAGCGCCAGCGCGTCACCTGTTAGGGCAAACTCGATCCTGCGGCTCTCGTCGCCAGCGGGATGTTTGTAGCGCAGTTTTACCGTAAGCCATTCGTTGCTAGTCACCTGCTGCGGCGGGAAGGTTTGGTATTTCAGGGCGTCGGTGTCGGCCGCCGCTCCCGATGGCTTCAGTTCGTAGAAGGCGGTGACGCTGTGGCCCGCGCCAATGTCGCCGGCATCGACTTTGTCGTTGTTTAAATCCTCGTTGCGCAACACCCGGTTGGCATAGGCACGTTTGATACCGGCACCACCGTTGGTGGAACCACCCGCCTCAAGTCTTGATAGAGTCCTGAGCACCGTGGCCCGGCCTTGTGTATCGAGCCGGGTGGAGGGCAGCGCCACTCCTTCCTTGCCGGCATAGACGACGATGGCCACTTGGTCGCGTTCATCGAGTTGTTCCACCAGCGTTGCCATCGCGTGCTTGAGCAGCGGCAGTTTGTCCGGGCTTTGCATCGATCCGGAAACGTCGATCAGGAACACCAGATTCGAGGCGGGACGCTTGTCGGCTGCGATCTCGCGCCCCTTGATCGCCACGCGGACGAGTTGGTGTTCGGGAGCCCACGGGCAATATGCCAGAGTCGCGCCGACGGCGAACGGCCCCTAACCCTGCGGTGGCTCGTAATGTTATTGATCCGAACCTGCCCGATTGTGACATCCAAATGAAACTTTTTTTTGCAGAGGCCTCGGTGGGACATGCGCGTCAACTTAAGAAAGGAAGAATCAGCATCTCTTTATATTGCTGCCCGCACCAAGGCCCCGCGACAATTCTCGTGACGGCCGTCACGAGAATTGTCGCGATAGGGTGGAGAAATCTGGAGCAGGCGACGCAGGTCTTGACACCGGTCGATCTCTGAGGCGGTATTTGCGTCCCCATGGCCAAATTATCGATTCGCGATCTCAATGTTGCATCCAAGGAAGTCCTCATGCGGGTGGAATTCAACGTGCCTCTCAAAGACGGCACTATCACCGACGACACCCGCATTCAAGCCGCACTGCCGTCGATCCGGCACCTCATCGCCGGCGGCGCGAAACTCGTGCTCTGCGCACACCTCGGACGGCCCAAAGGTAAACCCGATGCGAAATACTCGCTCGCACCCGCCGCGACACGCCTCGGCGAACTCCTCGGCCTGACAGTGGGATTTGCGCCGGATTGTGTGGGGCCGGCAGCCGCCACCCTCCGCGCCGCACTCAAACCCGGGGAGGTTCTTGTTCTGGAAAACACCCGCTTCCACGCCGCCGAGGAAGCTAACGAACCGGCCTTCGCCAAGGATCTGGCGGGCACCGCCGAGATTTATGTCAATGATGCGTTCGGTTCCGCCCACCGCGCCCACGCCTCCACCGAAGGCGTCACTCATTTCGTTGCCCGCAGTGCCATGGGCTTCCTGATGGCACAGGAACTGAAATATCTCCAACAAGAACTCGACAACCCGGCCCGCCCGTTCGTCGTGATCATGGGTGGCTCGAAAGTTTCCGACAAAATCCAGGTGATCATGAGACTGTTAGAGAAAGCCGACACCCTGATCATCGGGGGTGCCATGGCCTTTACTTTCTTCAAGGCCCAGGGCCACGATGTCGGCGCGAGCAAGGTGGAGGCCGACAAGCTTGATCTCGCCCTGGAAATCCTCGCCAAGGCCAAACAACTCGGCAAAACCATCTTGCTGCCGATCGATACCCGCGAGACCGACAAGTTTGAAGACGGTGCCCAAACCCGCTGCACCCGGTCCTTCGCACAAGGTGGCGCCGTGAGCCATGGCTGGATCGGCATCGACATCGGCGACCAAGCCATCGACGAGTTCCGCAATGCCATCCTACAGGCGAAAACCATCATCTGGAATGGCCCGATCGGCGTGTTCGAAATCGCAAACTTCGCCGCAGGCACCCGCGCCGTCGCCGATGCCGTCGCCGCAGCCACCCGCAACGGCGCGGTCAGCATCATCGGCGGTGGGGATTCCGTCACCGCCGTCAACCAATTCGGCCTTGATGACCAAATGACTTTCATTTCCACTGGCGGCGGCGCGTCCCTCGAATTGCTCGAAGGAAAAGTCCTCCCGGGCGTCGCCGCACTCGACGAAATCTAACTGCAATGCCCGCACCACTTATCCAAGCACCCATGATCCGCAAGCCCATCTTCGCCGCCAACTGGAAAATGAACAAGGGAGCTTCCGAAACGGAAGACTTCGTCAGGAGTTTTCTATCGAAAATCCAAGGCCAGAGTTTCCCCTGTGAAATCGTCATCGCACCGCCATTCGTTTCGCTGCCGAAACTCGCGGACCTGCTGCACAGCGCGATGCAGAATGCCCGCGCCATCCAAATTGGCGCACAGAACTGCTCGCAGTTTGATTCCGGGGCCTACACCGGCGAGGTCAGTGTGCTGATGTTACGCGAGTTTTTCGTCCACTTCGTCATCCTCGGCCACAGCGAGCGCCGCGCGATTTTCGGCGAGACCGATGCGATCATCAACTCCAAGCTGAAGAAAGCCCGCGAAGCCAATCTCAAACCCATTTTCTGCATCGGCGAAACCCTCGCCCAACGCGAGGGCGGCATGCTCGAATCCGTGCTGCGCACCCAAGTCACCGAAGGTCTCCAAGGTCTAACCGATAAGGACATGGCCGAAATCGTCATCGCCTACGAACCCGTGTGGGCCATCGGCACCGGCGTCACCGCCACCTCCCAACAGGCACAGGACGCCCACGCCTTCGTCCGCTCGCTCGTTGCCGGGCTTTACGGCGCGGACACCGCCGAGCGGATCCGCATCCAATACGGCGGCAGCGTGAAGCCGGGCAACGCCGCCGAGTTGATGGCTTGCCCAGACATTGATGGTGCACTCATCGGCGGCGCGTCGTTAGAACCTCATGGATTTCTGGAAATCATCCGCAACGGCACGGTGCCATTGGTGGAGTGAGTTCACCGCTCATGATGCGTTTCCTCCGTAGCCTGACTCTTGCCTTCCTCCTGCTCCCCGCATGGAGTCGCGCCGAGCATGTGATCGTCACCGGCGGCCCCGCCCTGCGCAAATGGGAAAACCTGCGGGTCTTGCCCGACCAACACGACCGCTGGTGGGCGAACTTCGTGCGGGCTTCGACCCTCCGCATGGACGAGATCCGCAGGGTTTACGGCCCCGATGCCCCGCTCGTGTGGCTGGTCTATCAACCAGGCTATCAAACCCGCGGGCGTGAGGACGGCAAGCCCTATACCACTTGGATCACCGAAGTCGCGGCCGCGCGCCACGCCACGCTCATCTGGTTCAACAACACCGAACGCTTCCTCCAGGCACTCAATTCCCGCCCGCACGGCTCCATCCAGACCTTCGACTTCTTCGGCCACTCGAACCGCTTTGCCTTCATGTTCGACTACGGCAACGAAATCATGGCGGTTTCCGTGTCATGGCTTCACGAGCGCGACCTACCGCGCATCAAGGCATCGGTTTTCGCGCGCAATGCCTACTGCAAGAGTTGGGGGTGCCATACTGCGGAAAGCATGAGCGCCGTCTGGAAACGCGCGCTCGGACTTCCGATGGAAGGCGCCAAGGGTCCCACCGATTATACCGTCATCAGCTATGGACGCTTGCCCGAAGTGCACGGCAGGTGGGCAAGGTGATGGCAAAGACCTAAGATATGCGGAGGGGTATTGGCATCGTTCCCTGAATGACAAGGACGCGGCACACGCGTTTCAGCTCAACCATTATGGCGAGGATTTCCAGTGAGCTCAATCCAAGGAAATATCTTGACGATGCGGGACGGATCGCCATGTTTTCCGTTGTTGCCAAACCCACAACCCACCAATTGTCAGCCATGAAGAATGCTCCTAAAAGTATCAACAAGATCAAGATGAAACGACGTGATTTTTTAACAACCGGCGCGGTGGTCGGAGCTGCTGTGGTATGCGGAACACAACAGACAGCGGCGCAAGTGCCGACGTTATCCGGAGAATCTAACATGCCTAAACTGATGCCACCAGCAAAACCGGCCGAGTTGAATCTTTGTCTGCAGTGGGGGGCGATTCCCGGTGACGAGATCAATCAGAAACTTGATTTTCTGGAGGCCAATGGTTTTTCCGCCGTGGAGATTCCGTCTGGTGATTGGCCGATGAAGAATTGTGAAGAGATGAAGAAAGCGCTGACGGGGCGCAAGCTATTCCTTGCCACTGCCTGCGGCCCGAGTGACTTTTCCCATGCCGAACCTGAGAAACGCGAAGCCGAGGTACAGAAATTCCTGCCGATTATCGAGGCCTTGGGCGCGATGAAAGCGGTGGGCTTGATTGTGTGTCCCGCACGCGGCAAAGTGCCGATGGGTTTTGCAGAACTGCGTCAGGATTTTGTAACCAATACCGGCAAGCGCTTGGCGGAGCATGCGGCCAAGAATGGCACATCGATCGTGTTGGAGCCGTTGCGCCGCAATGAAACGCCGTTCCTGCGGCAGGTGGCGGATGGCGCGCGGATGGCGGCGGACATTGGTCCCGGGGCGACCGTGATGGGCGATTTCTGGCACATGGGCCTGGAAGAGACGAGCTTCATGGGCGCGTTTATTTGTGCCGGCAAGTTGCTTTCGCATGTGCATATCGCAGGGTTGAAAGAGCGAATCATACCTGGCGTTCATCCTGCGGCGGATCAGTACGTGGATGGATTCAAGGGTTTGAAAATGATCGGCTATCGTGGCGCCATCAGCTTTGAAGGTGGTTGGCCCAAGGATCCGGCTGATCCTAAGAAAAGCATCCCGCAAGAAGAGAAAACGAGATTGATTGTGAATATGGTCAAGCTCGTGCGCGAGCAATGGGCAATGGCGTGAAATGTGCTGCGGATCCCGCTGAAAAAGATCTCTCTATCCAATGCGTTCCCCCCACGAAAACAGCTCGCCCCAAGAATTTCCAACGAAATTCCTTGGCAAAGCTCACAGGATAGGTATTTCGCGCTTGAGGAATTTCCCCATGCATCCGGTCACAAACCACACCCCTTGCCCAAATCCGTCGTTGGGTGTCTTGCGCTTGACTCGGTTCACCGGATTTTCCGGCCCTTTGAACTTCTTTTCCCCCGCAACCACCCTTTCACCGCCCTCCGGCCCGGCCACCGGCTCTTGCAACGGCCATCACCTCAAAAGCCATTTCCTAGCAATTCATGAAAGAACCGCAACCTGAACATACGCTTGTACTGATTAAACCGGATGCATTGAAAAATTCACTTACCGGTTATGTATTGTCCCAATTGTCCGAGTACCATGCGGGTCTGCGATTCGCAGCAGCCAAAATTGTCAATGTGCCGCGAATGCTGGCGGAAGAACACTACGCTGAACATCAGGGAAAACCGTTTTATTTTTCACTCCTTGACTTCATCCAAGGGCGGGATCACCACCCGGACGCTCCTGAAAAACGTCGTGTTATCGCTTTTGTTTTCCAGGGCCCCGGCGCAGTGCAGAAGGTGCGGGATATTGCCGGCCCAACCGACCCCCATGTGGCCAGGGAAACGCGTCCCGGCTGCATTCGCGCTCTTGGCTCCATAGTACCGGTTAAAGATGCCGAAGGCAAGGTTATCGGTCACCGCATGGACAACCTTATCCACGCCTCGGCAACGGTGTCGGAAGCGGAACGGGAAATAAAATTATGGTTCAAGCCTACCGACATCCCTCCCCTGATGCGTCCTTATCCGACCGTTATTTCCGAACAACACTACTATTACCATAATGGCCGTATATTTACCACATACAAACATGGACATATATTGCTGATGGCGCCCGGTTCCATAGTCTGGAAATCGGATATTGATGTGATTCATGCCATCAGGGAAGGCCGTCCTGCCGCTTGCACGCTGGAATC
>JAPLUJ010000135.1:0-1368 GCA_026397695.1 Verrucomicrobiota bacterium
TATGGTCATTGTTTGGACGGCGACAGCGGCAACTTCAGCCACGCTAGGCCGACGTCGCGTTTCATATGGCTTTTGCTGTCTCCGCCGGGTGCATCGTAGAACACAGCAAGTCGGTTGCCGACCTTTATCACCGACGGAAGACCGACGCACTTGCGACTCCAGGTGCAGTTGCGACCATCGAGCACCACGGCTTTATCGACGGCGTTCTATTTGTTCAACTCCCTCGTCCAATAGACCCACACCGCATCGGTGTACTCGTGACCTTCAAGGCCGATGTGGTTTGTGAAAAGAAACCAAGTCTGGTTGGCTGGCTCGAAATACAGCGATGCGTTCTCAATTTGTTCCGCAGGCGGCACGATTGGATGCGGATCGATTTGCCACTGGCCGTTAAGGTCTTTGGTGCGCGCGATACCGAGCGTGCGTTTCATTGAGGCGCTGAAAAACATCAGATATTCGTCACCCTGCTTTATGATATGTCCCGGACTGGCCGTGTCAGCATAGTAGGTGTTCGGTTTCGTCCGGAATGGAATCACTTCCTTCTGCTTGATCCACGGTCCTGCCGGCGAGGTGCTTTTTGCCTTCATCGTCAAATACGGAAAACTGGGCACGAGATCCGGCGCTCCCGACGCGCGGGGGGTACCGCCGAATCATCCTCGCCCGGTTTTCCGAAATCCAGTATCGGTCCTTTTCTCTTCCAATCGACCAGATTCGTGCTGACAGCAAGACAGCACAGCCAGCCTTTCGGCCCAGCCCCGTCATAGTGCATGTAGTAAGTTCCGTCAGCCTCATACACCCAGACATCACGGGCCCCGAGCATGTCGCACTGGTCCGGTCCGTCACCGTGTTTGAACACGACGCCCTGATCCTTCGCCTCCATGCGCAGGACTGCGACGGGGCGTCCGTCAGGATAATTCATTTCTCCTGCTACGGTCGCACAAAAAGAGAATGCCAGCGCAATTCCGAGATAAGTATTCAATTTCATGGTCTTGTCTTTCAGCAGAACGTTTAGGATAAGCGGCGGCGGAAAGGAAGCGGAAATTCATATTTGGGGTTTCCGGCGTCCGCTTCATCCTGTTGTTGGACGGTGTTTTGGGCTCGCCCGGAGGGTGGATAGGGAAAAGCTACAACGCTTTGATATGCAGTGAAGTATGCGGAGGGAGCGGGTCGTCCGAGGGTCCGTTAGAATGGATCCGGTGCGGAAGTGGAGCGGATAGGTCCATTCGCGTCCGCCGCAGCGTGTGCAGGCGGGGCGGGCCGGTCTGGCGGCTTTTTCGCCGATGGTTTGCCGGGGGGCGTCCGGCAGACGCTGCATCCGCCCGGCCCGGCCTGTTAGCAAGCCGTAGTAGCGGATCCGCCGGCATCCCTTGG